>JALUWZ010000199.1 GCA_027019205.1 Emcibacter sp. | reverse complement strand
CAGGATATAGCGGAAATCACCAATGCCCGACGCCGCCAGGGTCTTGATCGGCCCGGCAGACAGGCTGTTGACCCGGATGCCCTTTGGCCCGAGGTCACGGGCGAGATATTTGACGCTGGCCTCCAGCGCCGCCTTGGCAACCCCCATGATATTATAATGCGGAATGACCTTTTCCGCCCCGTAATAGGTCAGGGTTATCATGCTGCCGCCGTCAGTCATAAGTTTTTCGGCCCGCTGGGCAATGGCGGTAAAGGAATAGCAGGAAATATTCAGGCTCATGGCAAAATTTTCCGGCGTGGTATCAACATAGCGCCCGGTCAGCTCCGTCTTGTCGGAATAGGCGATGGCATGGACCAGAAAATCAATCTTGCCCCAGCATTTTTTCAATTCCTGAAACACGGCATCAATTGACTCGCCGTCGGTGACATCACATGGCAGGATCAGATTGGCTCCGACAGATTCGGCCAGCGGCCTGACCCGCTTTTCCAGCGCCTCGCCCTGAAAGGTAAAGGCCAGCTCCGCCCCCTGTTCCGCCGCCTGGCGGGCAATGCCCCAGGCGATCGAGCGATTATTTGCCACCCCCATGATAATACCGCGTTTTCCGGCAAGAAGACCCTTATTTTCCGTCATTATTATTCCTTGCTACTGTTACTTTCATAAAAGCAATCCTACATATTTTTTCATAATATTCAATCGGCTGCCCCGGAATTAGCAATATTTTTTGCCCGCCGGTGATAAAGCGCCGCATTTAATTCTGCGCCCAAAATATAGGATGCCGCAAGAAAATAAAATAACATTAGCGTGATAATCGCCCCGGCCAGACTGCCGTAAGTCACATCATAATTGCCAAAATGCTTGAGATAAACCGAAAATGTATTGCCGATAAACATCCATAATATCAGAGCGGCAAAGGCCCCGGCCATAACGGGGGCGCGCTTCTCCAGCTTGCGCGGCCCCAGGATGAAATAGGACAGGCACAAGGCGCCGAAAATCAGGCTGACACTGATCGTCAGGCGCAACAGATTCCAGACAAGTTTCCAGTCGGCCTCCAGCGGGATATAGCTTATGATTATCTTCCAGACCACGGGGCCAAACACCAGCACAGACATGCCGATGATAATACTGCTGGCCGACAGAATGACCAGCAGCAACCCCTCAATACGGCGCCGCAGATAGGGCCGGCGACTGACGGTGGCAAAGGCCCGGACGATAGCAAGCCTTGCCGCATCAATCGCCGAGGACGACACCCATATCGCGCCGAGAATACTGAAGGTCATAATGCTCTTGTCGGTGGTGCGGATCATTCTGTCAATCGGGGCCTGCAGGACTTTCGCCACATCTTCGGGCATATGCTCGAACAGGTAACCCAGAGCCTGCGGCCCGGCATCGGACTGTCCAAAGAACCCGGCAAGCGAGACCAGAAAAATAATAAAGGGGAACAGGGCCAGCATACCGAGAAAGGCCATATGACCGGCCATAACCGGCCCGTCATGGCGGGTAAAATTTTTAACGGCTTCCATGAGCAGGCGAAAGGTTCCCGTTATGATTTTCATGCCATATGCGATCTGACATCCTGGCTTTTGCCCTCGGCCCATTTGGCGACGGCTTTTTCCAGATCTTCATCAGGCTCTGCCGGCAACATGATCTGCAGCCGGACATATTGATCACCTCTTTTTTTACTTTTCGGGTCAATGGCCCCACGGCCTTTCAGCCGCATCACCCGGCCCGAGCTTGACCCCTTGGGGATGGTCATGGCAACCTTGCCGTCAATGGTCGGGATATTGACCTTGGCCCCGCTGACGGCCTCGGCGAGGGTCACAGGAAGGTCAAGATGAATGTCGTTGCCCTCGCGCCGGAACAGCGGATGATCATTAATGACAATCTCGATCAGGGCATCGCCCGCCGGGCCGCCGCCTGTCCCCGGGCCACCCTGCCCTTTCAGGCGGATTTTCTGCCCCTCCCGGACATTGGCCGGAATGGTGACATTCAGGTTTTTGTTATTTTCAAGAATGAGTGGTTTTTTGCCGCCTTTGACCGCGTCAAGAAAATCAACCCTGAGCCGGTATATTTTGTCCTGACCCTTGCGGCGCCGGGGCTGATGCGGGCGGCGGCTGCCAAAGATCGAGGCAAAAATTTCTTCGGGATCAAAGCCGTCACCAAACTGGCCACCCCCCATGCCGCCCTGTCCCATGCCGCCGCCATGAGAGCGGAATCCACCGCCCTGAAAGCCTTTTTCCGAGCCGTCCGGATTGATTTCCCCGCGATCATAGCGGGCGCGCAGCTCCTTGTCCCGAAGCAGACCATAGGCCGCAGAGACTTCCTTGAACTGTTCGGCGATTTTTTCATCACCGGCATTATTATCCGGATGCAGTTTCTTGGCAAGCCTGCGGTAGGTTTTTTTCAGTTCCGCATCACTGGCTGATTTGGAAACGCCCAATACGCTATAGGGGTCTTTCATATGTCACCGGGCCTTGAATTGTTAATTGGCGATTTTCCAGGTTCCATCCGCCTGGCGGCAGGCAGTGCCGTAAGCGGTTTCGGTTTTTCCACCAACAGAAACCGTCTGCTGATATTCCCGGCAATACTGGTTGGCCTTGTTGGTGTAGGCAGGCTGCGGCGTGATGGTCCCCGAATGACCACTGTCAGGATTCTGCCAGCTTGTGGCTGTGCCAGACGGTGAGCTTTCAAGGGCGTACTGGGTCTGGCGCTGCATGGCCTGCCGGTCGGCCCGGTCGAGGGATTTTCCCGCCTCCTTGCCGATATAGGCCCCGGCCAGAGTGCCCCCGGCAATGGCAACTACCCTGCCCGTCCCATGGCCACCGATCGCACTGCCGACCGCCGCCCCGCCGATTGCCCCGAGCAGGGTACCGGATTCCTCCTTGGTACAGGAAGACAGGGGCACTGAAAACGCAACAATTAACGATGCTGTCAGCAACGCATTTGGCAAAGACGGAACAGAAATCAACATATTACGGCCTTTCGATTCATTCGATTGTGTTGTCATCTGATTATGATTATATAATATGCGGATGTTAATGCCAAATACAAGGGTGAAAAGCCAAATACAAGGGTGAAAAGAGTGACAGAACCAATCAGATTATTTCAGCAATGGTTTGACAGGGCGCAAAAGACCGAGGAACTGGCCGAGGCGGTAGCACTTGCGACCGCCGATAGCACTGCCCGCCCGTCGGTCAGGATGGTTTTGCTGAAGGCGGCGGATGAGAGCGGCTTTACTTTCTATACCAATCTGGAAAGTCGCAAGGGGCAGGATCTCGCCGAAAACCCCCATGCCGCCCTGTGTTTCCACTGGAAATCACAGAAACGCCAGATCAGGGTCGAAGGATCGGTTGAGCCGGTCAGCGAGGCCGAGGCGGATGCCTATTTTGCCACCCGCGCCCGCGACAGCCAGATCGGGGCCTGGGCCTCAAAACAGAGCCGCCCGATGGCCGGCCATTTCGAATTTGAGGCAGCGATTGCCCGCACCGCCGCAAAATATGCCCTTGGTGCCGTGCCCCGCCCGCCTTTCTGGTCCGGTTTTCGCCTCGTGCCAGACTCCATAGAATTCTGGGAAGACCGCAAATTCCGCCTGCATATGCGCCATATTTACGAAAGACAGGACGATAACAGCTGGGAAAGGAGGGAACTATATCCCTGATGCAAGAGAAGCAAATAAACCAACAGCAAACAGATAAAGACCGGGCGTCTTCCGGCCAGTTGATGATGCGGGCGGCCAAGGCGGCGGTGCTGGTGGCCTTTACCCTGATTGTGATAAAATCATGGGCCTATCATATCAGTGGGTCGGTATCAATGCTCGGTTCCCTGCTTGATTCCCTGATGGATATTCTGGCATCGCTGATCAATCTGGTGGCGGTACGTTTTTCGATCGTCCCTGCGGATGATGACCACCGCTTTGGTCACGGCAAGGCAGAGGCAATTGCCGGGCTGGTACAGGCAATGGTTATTTTCCTGTCGGCGCTGTTTCTGCTGGTGGAAGCCGGACAGAAGATGCTCGCCCCGGTACCGGTTATGCAGGCGGATATGAGCATCCTTATTCTGGTGATTTCCATCATCCTGACCAGCCTGCTTGTCGCCTATCAACGCTATGCCATAAGAAAGACATCCTCTGTCGCCATCTCGGCGGATCATCTGCATTATTCCGGTGACATCCTGATGAATTTAGGGGTTATTCTCGCCCTGTTCCTCAGCGAATATATGCAGGTCTATTCTGCGGACCCGGTCATCGGCATCCTGGTCGGTCTTTATCTTCTGTATAATGTGCGGCTGATTGGCCGGAATTCCATCGACATGCTGATGGACCGGGAAATGGAGGATAGCGACAAGGTCAGAATACTCGACATCATCAGGAAACATGCCGAAGTGCGCGGGGTTCACGATATGAAAACCAGAAAGTCGGGGTTGAGCATTTTTATCCAGTTCCATCTGGAAATGAACGGCACTATCAGCTTAAGCGAGGCCCACCGCATTTCAGACGATGTCGAAGCCGAAATCATGGCAGAATATCCCGAGGCCGAAGTGCTTATTCATGCCGATCCCGAGGGATATGTTGAAAATATTGCATTTTCAGAATAGAAACAAGCGTAACATTTATGTAATATTACCATTATATGATAACATATATTATCAGTATATGTATGCGTAATGTAAAGTCAGGAACAGAATATATTATGGCTCAGATATTCCCCGGGGCCGTCCAATGACACAGAAAGCCTATGAATGGTGCTGGCAGAGTAACGACAGCGAACGGTTTTTATTTGTAACATTCCACGGAACGGAAACCCTCGAAGATTGTGTGGAATGCTTTTCCGAAGCCCTCTCGGATGTTGCCCATGGCCCGTTAAAGGTATTGATTGACTTGCGCCAGAGCGAGAATACCCTGGGGTATGACGATGATATGACAAAACTTTACGACATGTTTCTTGCCCACGGGATAAGCAAGGGTATTGCCTGCCTTATTGTGTCCAACCGGTTTTTTTATGCGAAAGAAAAACTGGTCAATGAAGTGGCAAGAATAAGAAACAAACCTTTTATCATCAAATCATTCAATAATTACGCCACGGCCCGCCAATGGCTCGTTCAATATCGTTTTCCAGATATCATGAATGCCACAGAGTCCTGACTTCCCGGTCGCCGACATTCCTGCACGGGCCGGTTT
>JALUWZ010000198.1 GCA_027019205.1 Emcibacter sp. | reverse complement strand
CATGCCGTCAGCCTGATGATTGCTGTCATCGGTACTGAGTCCAAGCTGTGTCATCATGGCGCTATTGCCCAGGGCAACCTGTTTGCCGTCTATGGTGGCCTGAACCCCCTTGCCAGTGACAGCCTCAAAATCATCGGCCTTGAGGAAGTCAGCTTTCCGGGCCTTGGCCGCAGTGACAATCGCCGCCGCCAGCGGATGCTCGCTACCCCGTTCCAGGCTGGCCGCCCGGGACAGGATTTCTGCCTCGGAAAAACCATTCATCGGAATGATGTCCGTCAGGACCGGCTTGCCGACGGTCAGGGTACCGGTCTTGTCAACAATAAGGGTATCGACCTTGGCGAAAATTTCCAGCGCCTCGGCATTTTTGATCAGGACGCCGGAGGTAGCCCCCCGGCCCGTTGCCACCATGATTGACATCGGCGTCGCCAGGCCAACCGCGCAGGGGCAGGCAATGATCAGTACCGAAACCGCCGCGATGATACCATGGGCAAGGGCGGGTTCCGGGCCGAAATAGAACCAGATAACAAAGGTTATCACGGCGATGGCCAGAATGACCGGAACGAACCAGCCGGCAATCATATCGGCATATTTCTGGATGGGGGCGCGGCTGCGCTGGGCCTCGGCAACCATGGTGACAATCCGCGACAGCATGGTATCGGCCCCGACCTTTTCCGCCCGCATGACAAAGCTGCCGGTGCCGTTCAGGGTCGCACCGGTGACCTTGTCATCCACCTGTTTTTCAACCGGGACCGCCTCCCCGGTCAGCATGGATTCATCAATCACCGAATGGCCTTCAATGAGGGTGCCGTCCACGGGAATCTTTTCCCCCGGCCTTACTCTGATTTTATCGCCAACCATGATCTGATCAATGGGGACCTCTTCCTCGGTCCCGTCATCATGGAGCTTGAGCGCAACTTTCGGCGCAAGATCAAGCAGGGCACGGATGGCCCCGCCGGTTTTTTCCCGTGCGCGGAGTTCCAGAACCTGACCGAGCAGGACCAGAACGATAATGACTGCCGCCGCCTCGAAATATACCGGCACCAGACCCTCTGCACTCTTGAGAGTATCAGGAAACAGACCGGGCGCGAAAAATCCGATCAGGCTGTAAAGATAGGCTACACCGGTACCAATACTGATCAGGGTCCACATATTGAAATTCATCGTCCGGATCGAATTCCATCCCCGGACAAACAGCGGTGCTGCCGCCCAGAAGATAACCGGGGTCGCCAGCAGGAACTGTAATGTTGCCGATAATTTCTCGTCGATCAGGTCATGAAATCCCGGAATGAAGCTGCCGCCCATTTCCAGAATAAGAACCGGGATCGCCAGAATAAGTCCGCCCCAGAAACGCCGGGTAAAATCAACCAGCTCCTGATTGGGGCCATCGTCCGGCGCCGGGATACCCATGGGGTCGAGCGCCATGCCGCATTTGGGGCATAAATCATCCGGATTTTCGCTGATAACTTCAGGATGCATGGGACAGGTATAGAGGGTTCCGGCAGGCAACGGTTCGGCGGGCTTCTTCTCGCCAAGATATTTTTCCGGGTCGGCAATAAATTTTGTCCGGCAGCCCGCACTGCAAAAATGATAGCTGTGATCATGATAATCATGATGATGCGCAGTCTTTTCAGGATCAACCGTCATGCCGCAAACCGGGTCCTTTACAGGGGCATCTTCCTTGTCCCCGAGATATTTTTCCGGGTCGGCAATAAATTTTGTCCGGCAGCCCGCACTGCAAAAATGATAGCTGTGATCATGATAATCATGGGTGTGTGCGGTCTTTTCAGGATCAACCGTCATGCCGCAAACCGGGTCTGTTACCTCTTCCATCATATATTTCCTCATTTATGCCTGTAACCACCTGATTATACGCAAAATGAGCCGGCATCCCTCACTATTACATTCTGTCATTCGGCAGAGTCGTAATATTTTTCTATAATCTCTTTGGTAGAGGGCATTTTGAATGGATTTTTGAAGAAATAACCGAGAAAGGCATTAACCGTTTCCGGATCATTTACCGGCGCAAAATGGGTATGTCCCGGTAAAATCAGCAGCTGGGCATTTTTCAGATTGTGGAATATTTCCAGACTATGCTGCGCCCTGATAACATCGCGGTCCCCGGCCATCACCAATACCGGGATTTTGATCCGGTGCAGGCTTTTGGTTTTTATATCCGGCTGTGTCATCTCCAGACCGAGCCGCTGCTTTTCCAGATTCCAGTCGAGGGTGGTATCTTTTTCAGCGATCATCTTGTTAATCTCTTTGGCATATTCTTTTAGCATCGGCGCGGCCCAAGGCTCCACCGCCGTCGTATCAGGTCGCAGATTTGCCCCCATAACCGCAAGTTTTGCAATCTTGTCCGGGTGATTTATCGCCAGCAACAGGCCCAGTATCCCTCCGTCGCTCCAGCCAAACACATCGGCATGACGGACGTGAAGATAATCAAGTAACGCGTTCCAGTCTTCCATCATCTGGACATAATTCAGATGATCGGTTCCCAGTCCGGATTTGCCATGGCCGCGACTGTCGGCAACTATTACCTGGTAATTTTTGGAGAAATAAGCGATCTGCGCCGCCATACCGGCAATGCTGTCGCCATTACCGTGAATCAGGACGAGCGGCTTGCCATGGCCGTAAATCTCATAATACATCCTGATCCCGTTAATGCCGGCATATTTACCGACAGCGCTGTTATGCCCGTAGGGAACAGACTCCGCAAGGCTGGCCCCCGTATATGAAAATGAAAATACCCCCGAATAGAAGATAATGAAGACAAGTCTCAGGATTGTTGCCATGGATATAGTTCCCGTCCGCCGTTAAATATTATTCGCCCTGATCATAATAGGCAGAGCGGAAGTATGTCAACGCAAGGGGAAATCAAAAAAAAACGGTCAGCCCGGAGGCTGACCAAGTCGAGGGGAGGAACTATGCAATAACTAACGTTATTTTAAGGCACCGCCGCCCCGCTTGCAAATCACCCCTGATCACTACCTCGTGAACAGGGGCTGAGCCTAACCGGTTGTCCTGATCGCCTGTGCCAGATATTTACCAATCTGATGATCTGCCATATCAGCCTGTTTCAACGACAGAATTCCCTTCTTGTATTCTGCCCGGGCCTTAGAGACCTCATTACGTCTTTTATAAAGTGATCCCAACCGGTAATGGGCATAGGCGGCAACAACCGGCGATTCCGAAGTCCTGATAATTTTCTGATAAATTTCTTTTGCTTCGTCATATTTCTCTAAAATAATTTTCCGGTCGGCAATTCTGATGTCTTTTGACTGATCGCCTGACATGGCAACCTGCCCCGTCCCGAAATAAAGGAATACACCGAAAAGCACGGCCCGGTTCACATGTTTCATATTCATTTTCCATCTGACCTTTCAGGGTTAAAATCACAGAATCTTTTATGGCCGCCTATCCTACAGAACAGACATTTACTGCGGATTAATGAAAGCCGCATTTTGACTAAATAATAGATAAATTACATATCAAAATCGCAGGAAGAAACAGAATCAATAGTCTTTTTCGGACGGAATTTTACGGCATAACTGCTATAAAATCCATGTCCTCGATGAAAAATACTGCCTGTCTCTAGTTATTAAACTTCCGAAATAACCTGAATATTACCAGCAGAAATCTGTAACGGGTTCAATGTTGAAGTGATATTTTACATCTTAAATTTATACAATAAAACAATATGTTATCCGGCATTCCATAATATTTCGGTGAAAATAAGCATTGCATAAGCCCCCTGTTTTTATTAAATTAACGAACGGTCGTTCGGATAATTACTGCCTCCTGCCTGTGCAGGTAATCATGGATAAATACGAAAAGTGGAGCGTAAAAATGTCATCAATTAAAGCATGGGGAATGTTTTTTGTCAGCCCCGGTCAACCGCTGGAAAGGCGGGATTTTACCATCGGGGATATTGGCAATGACGATGTCGTCGTCAAGGTGGCCGGATGCGGGGTATGCCATACTGATCTCGGCTTTATATCCGGCGATGTCGGCACCAAACATGACCTTCCGCTTATCCTTGGTCATGAAATCAGCGGTCGCGTGGTTGCCACGGGCAAAAATTATCAAAATCTTGCGGGGAAACAGGTGATCATTCCGGCGGTCCTGCCCTGCGGGGAATGTGAGCTGTGCAAGGCGGGCCGTGACAATATCTGCCAGCATCAGCTGATGCCCGGCAATGATTTCGATGGTGGATTTGCCAGTCATATCGTGGTGCCGGCCCGGTTTCTCTGCCCGCTTCCGGATGATCTTGGCGCATTTGAATTGCACCAGCTCTCGGTTATCGCCGATGCCATCACCACGCCCTACCAGTCGATGGTTCGCAGCGGCCTGAAAAAAGGCGACCTCGCTATTGTTATCGGCACCGGCGGGGTCGGGCTTTACATGGCCCAGCACGCCCATAATGCCGGGGCAACGGTCATCGCCCTTGATATTGATGAGGCCAAGATTGAAACAGTCCTGCAACAGGGGGCCGATTTCGGCATCTGTACCCGGGAGATGAGCGTTCGCGACATAAAGAAAGCCATCAGGGCCTTTGTTCATGACCATAATTTACCCGCCAATCAATGGAAGGTCTTTGAAACCAGCGGGTCCACTGCCGGACAGACGGTGGCCTTTTCGCTGCTGAGCTTTGCCGGTACGATCGGTATTATCGGCTTCACGATGGGCAAGCTCGAACTGCGGTTGAGCAATATGATGGCCTTTGATGCCGATATGTTCGGCAATTGGGGCTGCAGCCCGAAATATTACCCCGCCGTGGTCGAGGGGGTGTTGGACGGCAGCATCAACCTGCTGGACAATATCATCACCTATCCCCTGTCCGAACTTAACGCGGTGATTGAACTCGCCAATGACCACAAGCTTACCCGGCGCGCCATTATGATACCTGATCAGGAGTGACCTCAATATGACATATCAAACACTGGAGATTACGGAGAAATATGACGGACAGGTGGCGGAAATTATCCTCAATGACCCGCCGGCCAATATCCTGACCGCCGCCATGATGGCCGATATCAGAAATTTCCTTAAAGCCGACCTTGGCAATCAGGACAGAAAACTGATTATCTTTAAAGGGGCCGGTGATCATTTCTGTTTTGGCGCCAGTGTGGAGGAACATACCAAAGACCGGGTGGATGACATGCTGCCCGGGTTTCATATTATGATCGGTGATATTCTCGCCCATCCGGTGCCGACACTGGCGCAGGTGTCCGGTTTCTGCCTCGGCGGCGGGTTCG
>JALUWZ010000197.1 GCA_027019205.1 Emcibacter sp. | reverse complement strand
TGAACCCGGTTAATAATGCCATGGACATAATGAACCAGAATGCCATTGACGCCGGATCACGGCTTTCGGGGACCATGCTCATACCCATAGTGGTGACAACGACCATTGCCGCCATAAGATAGTTCATGGAAACAAGTTCGGGAATGAAGGTGTTTTTCAGGGCTTTGGAGAATGACCCGCCCGATGATTCCTTCATAAACAGCGCCTGAAAAATAGTCCAGCCGAACCCGAAACCAAGCAGATATTCAAGCCCGATTTCGGCAGGTTTGGCCAGGTGGATCATGCCGCCAATAATGGCACCAGCCAATATTCCAAGGCCATCCCCGGCCACGCAATGCATCGTTGAGCCGAGTACCTGACGCCAGCGCACCGCCGTATATTGCTCATGCAGCCCCGGCATCGGTTCCCGACATCCCAGCACATAAAGGAATGCTCCCAACGGCCCGGTATAGGCCGTAAGTAATATAAAACCCCATTTCAATACCGGGGATTCAGGCGTTTTAAGGCTGTCAATTGCGACAAATAATACCGACAGGGCCGTCAGGATAAACCATAACAGCATTACACCAGATAACATTTCTTTCCCCTGCATTTGTTATATCTCTGTGCATACAGACTATATATATATCGCAGGCCGTCAAGAGGCTATTGTCACCCGGTCTCGCCGAATAATTCCCGGCCTATCAACATCCGGCGGATTTCGCTGGTCCCGGCGCCGATTTCATAGAGCTTGGCATCGCGCAGCAGCCGCCCGGTCGGGAATTCATTGATATAGCCGTTGCCACCGAGCGCCTGTATGGCCTGCAGCGCCATCCGGGTCGCCTTTTCGGCGGAATAGAGGATACAGCCTGCCGCATCCTTGCGCGTGGTTTCGCCCCGGTCACAGGCCGCCGCCACCGCATAGACATAGGCGCGGCAGGCGGCAAGCTCGGTATACATATCGGCAATCTTGCCCTGCATCAGCTGAAACTCGCCGATGCTCTGGCCAAATTGTTTGCGGTCATGGATATAGGGCAGGACAATATCAAGGCAGGCCTGCATGATGCCGACCGGTCCGCCCGACAGCACCACCCGTTCATAATCAAGCCCCGACATCAACACCCGGACCCCGCCATTTTCCCGGCCCAGAATATTTTCTTCCGGCACCTCGCAATCCTCAAACACCAGTTCACAGGTGTTGGAACCGCGCATGCCGAGCTTGTCAAGCTTTTGTGCGGTGGAAAAGCCCTTGAAAGATTTTTCAATCAGAAAGGCGGTGATACCTTTCGGCCCGGCGGAAATATCACTTTTGGCATAGACCACAAGGGTATCCGCATCGGGGCCGTTGGTGATCCACATCTTGTTGCCGTTGAGGATATAGCGGTCACCCTGCTTGTCGGCCCGCAATTTCATACTGACCACATCGGACCCGGCCCCGGGTTCGCTCATGGCCAGCGCCCCGACATGTTCACCGGTGATGAGCTTTGGCAGATATTTACGCTTTTGTGCGTCGGTGCCATTGCGGCTGATCTGATTGACACACAGGTTGGAATGAGCGCCGTAGCTCAGGCCGACGCTGGCACTGGCCCGCGAGATTTCCTCCATACAGATGGTATGGGCGAGATAGCCCATGCCCACCCCGCCATACGCCTCGTTAACCGTGACCCCCAATATGCCGAGATCACCCATCTTGCGCCAGAATCCGGCGGGGAAGTTGTTGCTCATGTCAATTTCAGCGGCAAGCGGGGCCAGTTCGCCCGTGGCAAAACTCGCCACAGTATGGCGCAGCATATCAATATCTTCGCCCAGATTGAAATTCAATGTTGGATAGGAAACCATAGATCAAGATCCTTTTTGGTTGGGGTGGCGGGCCACGGCCACTCTGGAGGCCGGGGGACGCCCGAGAAAATCGGCAATATACCATGCGGCATCAAGTATTTTATCAAGGTCAACCCCGGTCTCAATGTCCATACCGTTCAGCATATACAGCAGGTCTTCGGTCGCAACATTGCCCGATGCGCCCTGCGCGTAGGGACAGCCGCCAAGCCCCGCGACCGAACTGTCAATCACCCGGATCCCCATAGTGATCCCGCACAGGATATTGGCCAGCGCCTGACCATAGGTGTCATGGCAATGGAGCGCCAGCCGGTTTATTGGCACCCGGTGGATCACGGCAGTGAGCATATCCTCAATATCCTTCGGGGTTGCCACACCGGTGGTATCGCCGAGCGAAATCTCATAACAGCCCATGTCTGTCATCCTTGCCGCAACATCGGCGACAATTTCCGGCACTATTCGTCCTTCATAGGGGCAGGCGACCACGCAGGAGACATAGCCGCGCACCGGAATATTCTGCTGTGCCGCCCGGGTCATTACGGGTTTGAAACGATCAAGACTTTCGGCAATGGAACAGTTGATATTTTTTCGGCTGAAACTTTCGGACGCGGCGCCGAATATGGCGACTTCTCTGGCTCCGGCCTGTATGGCGGCCTCAAAGCCTTGCAAATTAGGGGTCAGGACCGGGAAAACCACGCGGCCCTGTTTTTTTGAAAGAGCCGCCATGACCTCGGCATTATCAGCCATTTGCGGCACCCATTTTGGCGAGACAAAGCTTGTGGCCTCAATCCTGTCAAGGCCCGCAGAAGCAAGGCGGGTGATCAAGTCAAGCTTGACCTCTGTCGGGACAATTTCCGGCTCATTCTGCAGACCGTCACGGGGGCCGACCTCATAGATACGGATTTTGCCGGGCAGGGTCATTCGTTGTCACCTGCGGCAATAATCCGGGCGAGTATTTCGCCGTCCGTCACCTGATCCCCGGCGGCAAGGGACAGTCCGGTGACGATGCCGTCAAGCGGGGCCTTTATGGTATGTTCCATCTTCATCGCTTCCAGGATCATCAGCGGGGTACCTTCGGTCACCTCGTCGCCGTCTTTCACCATGACCTGACTGACCTTGCCCGGCATCGGGGTGGTGATAATGCCGCTGCCGGTGGTTTCCCCTTCGCCCTCCGCCCCCGGCAGATAATGATGCAGATATGACATTGTTGTCTCATGGAACAGGGTAAAGTCCTGTCCATCGCGGATGACTTTGGCGGAAATTTTATTGCCGTCGATCATGATGTCAAGACCGGTGCCGCTCTGCCGCAGGACCCGGACCTCATATTCCCTGTCCTCAATCATCAGCAGAAAGTCGCTGTCCCGGTAAGTTATCCCGACATCACGCATCCCGTCATGATCAACAAAGGTCAGGATCGTCTTCAGGTCAAGATTCATCCGCCAGCCATTGCTATGGTCCCATGGGTCATTTCCGGTCCGTGACGGGGCAAGCTCTGCCATGGCGGCGAGGGCGAGGATCATGTGGCTCGCCTGCCTGTCCGGCGGCATCAGGTCATCGCGGAAACGGTCAATAAATCCGGTATCGAGGTCAGCCCGCCTGAAGGCCGGATGGTGGATGATGGCCCCGAGAAAGTCAAGATTGCATCTGACCCCGGCCAAGGCTGTTTCGCCAAGGGCCATGGACATCTGGCGCAGGGCGCCGTCGCGGTCATGGTCCCAGGTGATCAGTTTGGCAATCATCGGGTCATAATGGATGCTGATCTCATCCCCTGCCTCAACCCCGCTGTCGAGCCGGAAATGGCGGCTCTGCGCGGGGCATGAAAAATGGCTGATCCTGCCGGTCTGGGGCATGAAATTATTTTCCGCATCCTCGGCATAGAGCCGGACCTCTATCGCGTGGCCGCGCAGGGTGATGTCCGTCTGACAGAGGGGCAGCTTTTCCCCGGCAGCAACCCGCAATTGCCAGTCAACCAGATCAAGGCCGGTGATCATTTCGGTCACCGGATGCTCGACCTGAAGCCGGGTATTCATCTCCATAAAATAAAAGGGCGCATCATCAAGCCCGCCTTCGACATCGACGATAAATTCAATGGTACCCGCCCCGGCATAGCCGATGGCCCGGGCCGCCGTCACCGCCGCCTTGCCCATGGCGCGGCGCATCTCATCGCAAAGACCGGGGGCCGGGGCTTCCTCGACCACCTTCTGATGGCGCCGTTGCAGCGAACAATCGCGCTCATACAGGTAAACCACATTGCCATGAGTATCACCGAATATCTGTATTTCAATATGGCGGGGCCGGGTCAGATATTTCTCGATCAGCATATCAGAATTACCGAAAGAGGCAGTTGCCTCACGCTGACAGCTTTCAAGGGACGATATGAAATCAGCGGATTTTTCTACCAGCCTCATGCCCTTGCCACCGCCACCGGCCACCGCCTTGATCAGCACCGGATAGCCGGTTTTATCCGCCTGCCGGTGTAATTTTTCCGCTGTCTGATCCTTGCCCTGATAGCCCGGCACCACCGGCACCCCGGCTTTTTTCATAATCTCCTTGGCCCGGTCCTTCAATCCCATGCTGCGGATACAGTCCGCGCCGGGGCCGATGAAAGCAATGCCGGCCTTTTCACAGGCCTCGGCAAAATCGGCATTTTCCGACAGGAATCCATAGCCCGGATGGATGGCCCCGGCCCCTGATTTTTTTGCCACCTCAAGGATGATATCGGCGCGCAGATAACTGTCACTTGCCGCCGCGCCGCCGATATGATGGGCCTCGTCAGCGAGGCGTACATGACGGGCCGTACTGTCGGCATCTGAATAGACCGCGACGGTCCGGATGCCTTTTTTGCGGGCGGTCCTGATCACCCGGCAGGCGATCTCGCCCCGACCGGCAATGAGTATTTTAGGGAACATCAGCGGCCATTTCTCCGTATCCAGTCGGGTTTTCTTTTGGTCAGGAAGGCCTCCAGCCCCTCGCGGGCCTCTGGTCGGGCGCGGATGGCGGCAATCCGTTCGGCGGAATCCTCCATCATTTCGGCCCCGAGTGGCTTGCCGGCATAATCCAGGATCAGCCGCTTTGCCTCGCGCATGGCAAGCGGACCATTGGCCCGCACATGGTCAAGTATTTCCGTGAGCTTCTCGTCCATTTCATCCTCTGTGGCCGTGATCTCATGCACCAGCCCGAGGTCATAGGCCCGGGGCGTCCCGAACCGTTCCCCGGTTTGAAAATAGCGCCGGGCATTGCGTTCCCCCATGGCGGCCAGAACATAGGGCGAAATCGTCGCCGGTATAAGGCCGATCTTGACCTCGGACAGGGCAAAGACAGAATTCTCGTCAGCGATTACCATATCGCAGCAGGACAGCAGCCCGAGACCGCCGCCGAGGGCCGCACCGTGAACGCAGGCAATAGTGAATTTATTCAGGCTGTAAAAAGCGTTCAGCATCGCCGCCAGATATTCCGCATCAGCCAGATTCTGGTTATGGGAGAAGTCTGCCGCCCGCTTCATCCAGTCGAGGTCGGCCCCGGCGCAAAAGCTTTTGCCCGCGCCTCGCAGGACCACCGCCCGGCAATGATTATCCTCTTCCAGTGTCTGAATAACCTCGCGCAGATCATGAATCATGCCCTCGTCA
>JALUWZ010000196.1 GCA_027019205.1 Emcibacter sp. | reverse complement strand
CAGACTGGCAGCCACGGCTTTCGCCCGTACCGGGGCCTATGATGCGGCAATCTCCACATGGTTTGCCGGGCAGCTGGGCGAGGCTTATCCGGACCGGATCACAGTTAGCGCCACCCGCAAGCAAAGCCTGCGTTACGGTGAAAACCCGCATCAGTCGGCGGCTTTTTATGTGTCATCCGGCGCAGGATCCCGTCCCGGCATTGCCACCGCCCGGCAGATTCAGGGCAAGGAACTGAGCTATAATAATCTTAATGATACCGATGCCGCCTTTGAACTGGTCAGTGAATTTGACCCGGCTTCCGGCCCGGCGGTCGCCATCATCAAACATGCCAACCCCTGCGGTGTTGCCCGGGCGGATGATTTTATCACGGCTTATGAGCAGGCCCTGCTCTGTGATCCGATGAGCGCCTTTGGCGGCATTGTTGCGTTGAATGGCACGCTGGATAAAGACACGGCAACCGCCATCGCAAAGGTCTTTACCGAGGTCGTCATTGCCCCGGATGCCGACCCGGCGGCGCTGGAAATTCTGGCGGCAAAGAAAAATCTGCGGCTGCTGCTTACCGGCGGACTGGCAGACCCGAAGGCCGTGGGGCAGACCATCAAGTCGGTGGCGGGCGGCTATCTCTTGCAGGGCCGTGACAATGGTAAAGTAAACCCGGATGATCTGAAGGTTGTTACTGATCGTGCGCCGACGACTCGGGAGCTGGATGATCTGCTATTTGCCTTTACGGTGTGCAAACATGTGAAATCCAATGCTATTATTTATGTCAGGGACAGCGCGACGGTAGGCATCGGCGCCGGACAGATGAGCCGCCTTGACAGCGCCCGCACCGCCGCGCGAAAATCGCAGGATGCCAGTGAAACCGCGGGTCTTGCGGAGCCAATGACCAAAGGTTCGGTTGTCGCCTCCGATGCATTTTTTCCCTTTGCCGACGGGCTGATTCAGGCGGCAGAAGCCGGGGTTACTGCGGTTATTCAGCCCGGTGGGTCAATGCGTGATGACGAGGTTATCGCCGCCGCCAACGCGCGCGGCCTTGCCATGGTCATGACCGGCATGCGTCATTTCCGACATTAGAATTATGGATATCGCCTAAAGCGCGCCGTGGCAATGTTTGTATTTTTTGCCTGATCCACAGGGACAGGGGTCATTGCGGCCTGTTTTCTGACTGGTGACAACTGGCAGGACTTTGCCGTGGCAATGTTTGTATTTCTTGCCTGACCCACAGGGGCAGGGGGCATTGCGCGGCAGATTGGCCCATGACTTTGGATCATCGGGATCAAGCCCCATGCTGGCATCATTTTCCCCGGTCGTCGCATCAATATGACTGACGTCAAGGGCGGCAAGATCAGGCTCCTCCAGTTCCGGCAGCGGGGCCTCGGCCTGTATCTCGATATGGGACAGCAGCATCACCACATTGTCGCGGGTTTCTTCCAGCATGGTTTCAAACATGGAAAAGGCTTCGGTTTTATATTCATTGAGCGGGTCACGCTGACCATAAGCCCTGAGCTGAATGACCTGTCGCAGGTGATCAAGCTGGGAAAGATGATCTTTCCAGTAGCGGTCGATCGCCTGAAGCAGCAGGCTGCGTTCGACCTGACGCATGATGTCCGGGCCAATATTGGCGGCACGTTTCGCCATGAAACGGTCTGTTTCGTCAATCAGGCGGTCCTCGAAACCATCCGCATCAATGCCTTCTTCCTTTATCCATTCCTTCAGGCCGAAATCGCGGCCAAAAATACGGGTTGCCTCGACGCTCATACCGTCAACATCCCAGTCCTGGGGATAGGCCCGGGGCGGAATATGGGTGGTAACCAGATTTTCAATCACCTCGGCCCGCATATCGGCCAGAGTTTCGGTCAGGTCATCACTGATCATCACATCACGGCGCTGGTCATAAATTGCCTTGCGCTGGTCATTCATCACATCATCGAATTTCAGCAGATTTTTACGGATTTCATAATTGCGGGCTTCAACCTTTTCCTGGGATTTTTCCACGGCGCGGTTAAGCCATGGATGCACCAGTGATTCACCCTCTTCAAAGCCGAATTTCTGCATCAGGCCGTCCATGCGCTCGCCGCCAAAGATCCGCATCAGGTCATCTTCCATGCTGAGGAAGAATTTTGAATGACCCGGGTCACCCTGACGTCCGGACCGGCCCCGGAGCTGATTGTCAATCCGCCGGCTTTCATGACGTTCAGTCCCCAGAACATAAAGCCCGCCAGCCTCCAGAACCCGTTGTTTTTCCTGGGCCACTTCAGCGGTGATTTTTTCAACTTCTTTTTTACGGGCGTCTTCTTCTATGGCAACCACTTCTGCCTCAATGCGCATGTCAAGATTGCCGCCCAGCTGAATATCTGTGCCGCGTCCGGCCATATTGGTGGCGATGGTGACGGCTCCGAGCCGTCCGGCCTGCCCGATGATATAGGCTTCCTGCTCATGGAATTTGGCATTCAGGACATTATGGGTAATTTTGCGGGATTTGAGCATGTCGGAGAGATATTCCGACCGTTCAATGCTGACGGTGCCGACCAGAATCGGCTGTCCGGCTTTCTGGCAGGTTTCAATCTGTTCAACGATTGCGCCGAATTTTTCCTCAGCCGTGCGATAGATTTCATCATCATCATCAATTCGGCAAACCGGCAGGTTGGTCGGAATTTCCACCACGCCCAGATTGTAGATTTCCTCGAATTCAGAGGCTTCGGTTACGGCGGTGCCGGTCATGCCGGACAATTTGGGATAAAGGCGGAAATAATTCTGGAAGGTGACGGAGGCCAGGGTCTGGTTCTCGGTCTGGATTTCCACCCGTTCCTTGGCTTCCAGCGCCTGATGCAACCCGTCGGAATAGCGGCGGCCATCCATCATCCGCCCGGTGAATTCGTCAATGATGATGACCTCGTTGCCCTTGACGATATAGTCTTTTTCCCGGGTGAACAGGGTATGGGCGCGCAGGGCCTGATTGACATGATGGACCACGGTCACATTGCCGAAGTCATACATATTATCGCCCTTGATCAGGTCATGGTCTATCAGAATCTGTTCAAGATGCTCCATCCCCTCTTCGGTCAGCGAAACAGAGCGGGCCTTTTCATCAACCTCGTAATCGGCGTCAACCAGTTCAGGAATGATTTTGTCGATGGAGAGATAAAGTTCTGATTTATCCTCGGTCGGGCCGGAAATCACCAGCGGGGTCCGGGCTTCGTCAATCAGGATGCTGTCGACCTCGTCAACGATAGCAAAGGACGGCGGGCGCTGGACCATGGCATCGGGGTGAAATTTCATATTGTCACGCAGATAATCGAACCCCAGTTCATTATTGGTCGCATAGGTGATATCGGCGGCATAGGCCGTCTTGCGGTCCTCTTCCTCCATATTGGGGACGATGCAGCCGGTGGAGAGACCGAGGAAATTAAACACCTGCCCCATCCAGCTGGAGTCGCGGTGGGCGAGATAGTCATTGACGGTGACAATATGCACCCCCTTACCCGGCAGGGCGTTGAGATAACCGGCCAGAGTCGAGACCAGGGTTTTGCCCTCCCCGGTTTTCATCTCGGAAATTTTACCCTGATGGAGAACAATCCCGCCGATCAGCTGAACATCATAATGGCGCTGACCCAGAGTTCTGATCGCCGCTTCACGGACAGCGGCAAAGGCTTCGGGCAGCAGACTGTCGAGCGTGGCACCGTCTTTCAGGCGGTCACGGAATTCCGTGGTTTTGGCCCGGAGCGCCTCATCCGACAGTTTATGAAAGTCTTCTTCCAGCCCATTGATGGCGGTAATCATCGGGGTCAGGCTTTTGATATAGCGATCATTGGCGGTCCCAAAGATCTTTTTGGCAAGTTTGCCCATTCCCAACATTTTATTTCCTTAACGTAAAGGTTACCCGGCCTGTTGTCATATCCCCGGGCCATCAAATTATCTAGAACAGATAAGAGTGTCCCGCCATTCTGTCAATGCAGATCATCCCAAAAGGGCGATAAATAATCAGATCGACCATTATTTTACCTGATTATATGGACAATATTCCCGTCCCACGGTTATATACGGGGATAAAAGGTAAAAATATTGATAAGCGAATGACCAGAACAGAAAAAATTTCACCCCTCGCCCCGGCAAATTTGCCGGATTTTCCGGAAATAACCGGGGTTATGCTGGCAACCGCCGCAACCGGTGTGAAATATCAGGGCCGGGATGATCTGCTCTGCGTTGCTTTTCCGGACGGGGCCACCGTTGCCGGGCTTCTGACCCGGTCGAAAACCTCATCTGCACCGGTGGATTTCTGTCGCAGGAACCTGGCGACCGGGGGCAAGGCCCGCGCCCTGCTGGTTAATGCCGGTAATGCCAATGCCTTTACCGGCAAGGCCGGAGATGTGGCCATGATGTCAACGGTCCGGGCGCTCGCCAAAAAAATCGGCTGCGAAACTCATGAGATTTATATCTCCTCCACCGGGGTTATCGGTGAAGTGCTGGACAGCGAAAAAATTACCGTCCATATGGACGAAATTACTAGGATGTTATCCGCCAGCGGCTGGCCGGCGGCGGCCCGCGCCATCCTGACCACCGATACCTTTGCCAAGGGCGCCGTGCGCCGGACCGATATTGGTGGAGTCCCGGTAAAGATCAGTGGCTTTGCCAAAGGCTCCGGCATGATTGCCCCGGACATGGCGACCATGCTGGCCTATGTCTTTACCGATGCGGATATATCGCAGGATATATTGCAGAGCCTGTTAAAGGAGGCTGCCGACAAGTCATTTAATTCGATTACCGTGGACAGTGATACCTCGACCTCGGACACATTGCTGGCCTTTGCCACCGGGCAGGCGGGAAATGGCAGGATAAAGCATGCAGGTGATCCGGCGCTGGCTAACTTCCGGATGGTTTTTCAGGATCTGCTGCTTGATCTCGCGCAACAGGTGGTGCGTGATGGCGAGGGGGCGAGCAAATTTATCGAAATCACCGTCACCGGGGCCGAAGACGACCGGGCGGCAAAGGTTATCGCCATGAGCATTGCCAATTCGCCGCTGGTCAAGACCGCCATCGCCGGCGAAGACGCCAACTGGGGCCGAATTGTTATGGCGGTTGGCAAGGCGGGGGAAGCCGCCGATCGCGACCGGCTCGAAATCACCATTGGCGGCCAGAAAGTGACCGAATATGGCATGGCCGTGCCGGGATATGACGAGGCGGCCTGCACCCGCCATCTCAAAGGCCGGGAAATCGTGATTTCCGTTGATGTCGGTGTGGGCGGGGGCGCGGCGACTGTCTGGACCTGTGATCTGACCCATGGCTATATCGACATCAATGCCGATTACCGGAGCTGATATGACCCTGCCGCAAGAGATAGAAACCGACAGGATGTGGCTCAGACCCTTTGGCCCGCAGGATTTGGCGGCGCATGTGGCAATATTGGCAGACTGGAACGTGACCCGCTGGCTGTCCAGTAATATCCCCTTTCCC
>JALUWZ010000195.1 GCA_027019205.1 Emcibacter sp. | reverse complement strand
CGGGGCCGATGCGGCGGAAAAAAATATCCGGGTGGCCCGGCTTCACGCCCGGGATATGGACCTTGCCATTGACTATCGCCATATCAGCGCTGAAACACTGGCTGAAGAGCAGGAAAAATTTGACGCTATTCTCAATATGGAGGTCATTGAGCATGTGGCTGATATCCCGTCTTTCCTTGGTGCCTGCCATGCCCTGCTGGACCGGGACGGCATTATGGTGATGTCAACCCTGAACCGGACCATGAAATCATGGGCCATGGCGATTGCCGGGGCGGAATATATCCTGCGCTGGCTGCCGACCGGGACCCATGACTGGCACCGTTTTATCAAACCTTCGGAACTTTCCCGGGCTTTGGGGAACAGCAATTTTGATGTCTGTGACCTGAAGGGTATGGTCTATCATCCACTGTCCGGTACATGGTCGCTGGATGATCATGATTTTTCGGTAAATTATCTGGCCTGTGCGCGAAAGACCGAATATGAAGGATAAGTTGAGCAAGCCAACAACCCTCTGGCAGCCGCATATCTGGCGGCCTGATGGCTCCCGGCAGGAAGAGCGTCATGTCGCCTGCGAAATTCCCCTTGCCCTGGAATATAACTGTATCAGTCACGCAGTCATGATGACCTCGCCAACGGATATCAGGGACTTTGCCACCGGATTCAGCCTGACCGAAGGCATTATTGACCGGCTTTCAGATATTATCGACCTTACCATCACCCCCGATGACAAGGGGGTGATCGTCTCCCTTGAAATCACCCCGGACTGTTTCAGCCGTCTGGACAGGTTCAAGCGCAGTCTGGCCGGGCGGACCGGCTGTGGATTATGCGGGGTTGACCGGCTCGATCATGCCATCCGACCCCTTGTGCCGGTTAAAAGCCAACTTAAAGTCAATGCGGAAATTGTCCATAACAGCATGCAGAATATCTCCGAACGGCAAATTCTCAACCGGAAAACCGGGGCGCTTCATGCTGCGGCCTTTGTCAATGCCCGGGGCGAATTTCTCTGTATCCGCGAGGATATTGGCCGTCATAATGCCCTTGACAAGCTGATCGGTCATTTGATGCAGGAGGATATTGACCCGGCAGACGGCTTTGTCCTGATCACCAGCCGCTGCAGTTTCGAGATGGTCCATAAATGCGCCACATTTGGCATTCCGCTGCTTGCCGCCGTATCGGCCACCACCGACCTTGCGTTGACCCTTGCCGAACAATCAGACCTGACCCTGATTGCCTTTACCCGCAGGGACGGGATGAATATCTATTGTGATCCCGGGCAGAGGCTCATATTTCAGGACAAATAACCTTCGGCTTGCGCCAGATCACCCGGGCGGTTGATATTAAAAAACGGGTCCGGAGTTTTTTCGTCCCAGACAACTTTTTCATGGGGATGGCGGCGGACCCAGACCATCACCCGTCTCTCACCCGCCGCAAGATATGCCCCGAGATCATCCTGTAACGAGACGGCAAAAAGTCCCATAACCGGATGAGGCTTTTCACCTGTACAGGCCACGGCAATTTCCCTGCCTGCCTGAAGCAGCCGGTCACCATAATCATCGGGGAAAAACGGGCAATCGCCGGAAAAAGTGACGATATGGCTGTAACCCCTTGCCCCGGCTTCCTTCAGACCGGCGAGGATACCACCCAGCGGTCCTGTATCCGCCTCATCATCCGGGATGACATCAAGGCCATAGGATGTCACCCGCCTCTGATCCCCGTTAATGTTTAAAATTACTTCCGGCAGCTGTTGTCTGGCCCGGTCAATAATATGTCCCAGCAACGTTGTCTCACCGAACGGCAGCAGGAATTTATCCCGGTGACTGTTTTTTTCAGAGTTGGCGTGATTAAATCTGCGCGACTGTCCCCCGGCAATGATCACGCCCAGAACAGAAGACGCTGCCACAGAGGACCGGACCAAGGTCAGCTGTCCAGCTTGCCGAGGCCCGGCACCGGAAGAATATCCATCCCGTCATTCAGAAGCTCTTCGGTTTCTTCCAGCGTGGCTTCCCCGTAAATGCCACGGTTTTCGGCCTCGCCCCCATGTATGGCCCGGACCTCGCTGGCAAAATCTTCGCCGACATATTCACATTCTTTTTTAACATGCTTGCGGAATTTCTTCATCGTATCATGCATATGGTCAAGCGCACGTTTGACATCATCGGCACTGGCTTCCATGCTTTCCGGCACATGGGCGCTGGCGGACACCATGGGATTATTGACCATTATGTCCTGTTTTTCAGCCGGGTCCCGATGACCTTTCACCGCAATATTGGGTGACATCAGCGATTTGGTGATCTCCTGACTGCCACAAAACGGACATTGTACATGGCCATCCTGCACCTGACGCTCATAGGCCTCGCTATTGCGGAACCACGCTTCAAAGACATGATTATCTTCACATCTGAGATCAAAAACAATCATAACAAACTTCCATCCACTAGCATCGTCCCCGTTTCAACTCTTCATCTCATAAGGCCGGTCATGGCTCAATGACGGAATACGTGATCTGGCCTTGTCCACAAGGGAAAGATCAATTTCCGCCAGCGTAATCCCTGCGCCCGCGCCACCATCATCTATTATATTCCCCCAAGGGTCAACAAAAAGTGAATGACCATAGGTCTTGCGGATTTCGCCACTTGCGCTCTCATGGCATCCGGTCTGGGCCGGAGCCATGACAAAAGCGCCATTTTCAATTGCCCGCGCCCTGAGCAGAATATGCCAGTGGGCCGCCCCGGTTTCGGCGGTAAAGGCTGCCGGAATGCTCAACATACCCGCCCCGCCCCGGGCCAGTTTTCGGTACAGGCCCGCAAAACGCAGATCATAACATATAGACAGCCCGAGTGGTCCCCACGGGGTTTTTGCCATCACCGCCTGTTGTCCGGGCCGGTAGCTGCGCGACTCCCGGTAGGTCACCCCGCCCGGCAAATTGACATCAAACATATGAATTTTATCATAGCGCGCCGTAATCCGGCCCTCCGGCGAAAGCATATAACAGCGATTGGCGATGCTGCCGTCCGCCGTCTTTATTGCCATTGAGCCAATGACCAGCCAAAGGCCAAGTTCCTGTGCCAGCCCGAGAAAGACCGGCAGGGCCGGGTCCGTATCTTCGGTAAAGATTTTTTCGCGCAGGCTCCGGCCATCGGATTCCATCAATGTTGTCATTTCCGGGGTCAGGATCAAATGGGCGCCGCCGGCGGCGGCCTCACGGATCATGGCCTCTGCCGAGACTATATTCTCCGCCATCTGATTGGTGGAGGACATTTGAACCAGTGCTGCGGTAAATTTATGTTTCGCCATTATGCCAACAGGGCGTCGAGCTTGCCGGCCCGCTCCAGCGCATAAAGATCGTCACAGCCACCGACATACTCATCGCCTATGAATATTTGCGGCACCGTATGGCCGCCGGACGCCCGGTCAATCATTACGGCCCGCTGTTCCGGATGGCGGCCAATATCAATTTCCTCGAATGTCTGGCCCTTGTCTTTCAACAGGGACTTGGCCCCCCAGCAAAAGGGGCACATCATTTTGGTATAAATGGTAATTTTTTTCATCACATTAACTTCCGCTCACATCCACTCTCTTTTTGATATAAGGGATTGCCGACCGGAATTCAAGTTACGGAACAAACCCGGGCCAGGGTCAGAATTTCCACCGACCCGGCCCCGGCCTTCTTCAATATCCGCGCACAGGCACTGGCCGTGGCCCCGGTGGTATAGACATCATCAATCACAATGATCCGGTGGTCCTGAATCTTTTCCCGGTATTTTTCGCTAAAGGCAAAGGCCCCGGCGACATTGCGCTGTCTCTGACCATAATTGCCTTCCTGGGGCGGGGTATAACGGTGACGGATCAGCATATCCGCAACATAGTCAAAGCCTTTCCCGGCGGCAAATTTCCGGGCAATCAGCGCCGCCTGATTATAACGGCGCTGTCGCAGCCTCTTTTTATGGAGCGGCACCGGCACGACAAAGGCCGAAGAAGAGGCCAGGTTCTGGCTGGCCTGGACCAATAACTGGACAAAAAAATCGCTGTAATCGGCCCGGTCACCATGTTTGAAAGAGATGATCATCCGCCGTGAGCCGTCATCATAGCGCAGCGCCGCCCGCGCCCGGTCAAATGGCGGCAGGCTTTTCTGACAGGAGGCACATAACGAATCCGCCATATCAAACCCGAACGGATGACCACAACAGCGGCACATCGGCCCCTGGAGAAAATCAAGCTCTTTCCAGCAATCGGGGCAAATCCGTCCGCTATCCTGTACGCCCGCCCCGCAGGACAGACAGCGCGGCGGCAAAAGCTGATCCAGAAGCCGGACGCCCCATGTTGACAGATGATGTTTCAGCCCGCTTTTTACAATAACGCCCATTTGGGTCTTTTCCCCGCATCACAAAAATGCCATATAGATCAGTATGACAAAAACCAGCCCTTCTGACAATCCGGCAATTATTTTTGACCGCATGGCCCTGCGCCGGAACCGTGACCGGGCGGCAAAAAATTTTGCAACATATGATTTTCTCCTGCAGGAAGTGGCCACAAGGCTCCATGACAAATATCTCGATATCAACCGGGATTTCCACCATATTGTTGATCTCGGCTGTCATAACGGCCTACTCGGAAAATTGCTGGCGGATAAATTTGTCATTAATCAGGATCTGTCGCGGAAATTTGCCAATGTTACGCTACAGGCGGATGAGGAATATCTTCCTTACCGACCCGGGTCCCTTGATCTGGTCCTGAGCAATCTCGGCCTGCACTGGGTCAATGACCTGCCGGGCTGCCTTGCCCAGATCATGCAGGCCTTAAAGCCTGACGGCCTGTTTCTCGGTGCGATATTTGGCGGCGAGACCCTGATCGAACTGCGTCATTGCCTGATGGAGGCCGAAATAAATATCTGCGGCGGGGCCAGTCCGCGCGTCTCGCCCTTTATCGATATCCGCGATGCCGGAAGCCTGCTGCAGCGGGCCGGATTTGCCCTGCCGGTGGTCGATATTGACCGGATTACCGTAACCTATGACACGGCCTTTAAGTTAATGCAGGATTTGCGCGGCATGGGCGAAAGCAATATCCTCGTCAAACGCTTTCGCGGCCTGACCTCCCCGCGCCTTATGACCGAATGCGCCAGAATTTATCAGGAAAAATTCACCAATCCCCGGGGCCGGATTACCGCCAGCTTCGACATCATCTACCTGCTCGGCTGGTCCCCCCACAAAAGCCAGCAAAAACCCCTGAAGCCGGGACAAGGCAAGGTGAGTTTAACGGAGGTGTTCGGGGGGAAGAATGGTTAAAGTAGTGTTAAGTCATTGAATTAGAATCAACAAATAGATTCAATTAGTTAGACATATTATTTCTTGATTTTTCCAGAATTATATATTATAATCACAGTGTAATCTGAACCCGGGCACAACCCGGCAAGTAGGATTGCCCCGGGGGGGCCGAAAGGCCCCCTCCTTTTTTAATACTCCA
>JALUWZ010000194.1 GCA_027019205.1 Emcibacter sp. | reverse complement strand
GACCCGCCCATGACCTGTAAAGCAATACATATTATCGGCGGCGGCCTTGCCGGAACAGAGGCGGCATGGCAGATTATCAGCCAGGATATTCCGGTGATCCTCCACGAAATGCGGCCCGTACGCAAAACAGATGTTCACAAGACGGACGGCCTTGCGGAAATGGTCTGCTCCAACAGTTTTCGTTCTGATGATGCGGAAAATAATGCTGTTGGTCTGCTGCATGAAGAAATGCGCCGCTGTGGTTCCCTGATTATGGCTGAAGCCATGACCAACCGGGTTCCGGCAGGCAGCGCCCTTGCGGTTGACCGCGAGGGGTTCAGCGCCTCGGTTCAGAAGAAACTGGAGGCCCATCCACTATTCACCCTGATCCGGGAGGAAATCACCGGCATTCCGCCCAAAGACTGGGATAATGTGATCATTGCCACCGGGCCGCTGACCTCGGATGCTCTCGCCCGGTCGATACTCACCCTCACCGGCGAGAACCAGCTGGCATTTTTTGATGCCATTGCACCGATTATTTACAAGGACAGCATTGATTTTTCCCGCGCCTGGTTTCAGTCACGCTATGACAAGGGGGACACGGCGGATTATATCAATCTGCCGCTCGACCAACAGCAATATGAGACACTGGTTGATGACCTGATTGATACTGAGAAATATGACTATCGGGACTGGGAAAAAGACACGCCCTATTTCGACGGCTGCATGCCGGTCGAGGTCATGGCGACAAGAGGACGCGAAACATTGCGCTTTGGCCCGATGAAACCGGTCGGCCTGACCAATCCCCATAGCGGCGAAGACCCCTATGCGGTGCTGCAACTGCGTCAGGATAACAAGCTTGGCACGCTCTATAACATGGTCGGCTTTCAGACCAAGATGAAACATGGCGCACAGGTCGAGACCTTCCGCAAGATTCCCGGACTCGAACAGGCACGCTTTGCCCGGCTTGGCGGGCTGCACCGCAATATATTTATCAACAGCCCGGCTCTGCTGGATGATAATCTGCGTTTCAGGGCGCAGCCGAGGCTCAGATTCGCCGGGCAGATCAGCGGGGTTGAAGGTTACGTCGAAAGTGCCGCCATGGGATTGATGGCCGGGCGTTTTGCCGCCGCCAACCGCAGGGGCCATGACATCCCCGCCCCGCCGATAACCACGGCCTTTGGCGCCCTGATCCATTATATCACCGGCGGACAGATCCCCGGGGCCGGGGGCCGGAAGAATTTTCAGCCAATGAATGTCAATTTTGGCATCATGCCGCCGCTCGACGGTAAAAAGATCAAACGCCGGGACCGCAAACCGGTAAAATCGGCCCGGGCGCTGGCCGCTCTGGACAAGTGGCTCGGAGAAATAAATTCCCTGTCATAGCCCCTGTCATAAAAAATTTTATTGATAATAAGTGGCATTATTTTGACGCATGGTAAAGAAACTGTTAACCTTGGCCCTGTTCCCAAAGACAAAACAGGGACGAGATTGTTTCACCCGGGGATTATTAGCAATCCGGAAGCAATTTCATTGATTTGAATAAAGGTATCAAAAACAGGAAATAACAATGAGCAAAATTCTAGAATCATTGCCGATGACAATAGTTGCCGGCGTTGTTCTGACCGTCATTATGGTCATTGCAACACATCAGATAAATAACATGAATCAATCCGGCGTCGAAAAGGCAGTTTCGGATATACAGAAAAAAATGAACTGAGGGAGACAGTAAAATGGAAGATATTATCTTTTTTCTCGTGCGTTATCTGCACGTTCTTTGTGGCGTCATGTGGATTGGTATCCTGTGGTATTTTAACTTTGTCCAGATCCCGAGCATGAGCAAAATTCCCGCTGAGCAAAAACCGGCCATCAGCAAGGTAATTGCCCCGGAAGCCCTGTTCTGGTTCCGCTGGGGAGCCGCAGGAACCGTCCTGTTCGGCCTCATCCTGGCCCATATGAGCGGTTATGACCGCGAAGCGCTTACCCTGCAACAGCCGGAAATCGGTTTTGGCATGTGGCTCGGCCTGATTATGGCCTTCAATGTCTGGTTTGTTATCTGGCCGGCCCAGAAAATCGCCCTTGGCATGGTTGAGGCCGATGCGGAGGCCAAGCCAAAGGCCGGACGCCGGGCAATGCTGTTTTCCCGGGCCAATACCCTGATGTCAATTCCAATGCTGTTTTCCATGTTGTCTGCACAGCATCTCGCCGGATATTAATATTTCCGCATTCGCATCCAAACAAGGGCCGGGCAGTCAATCTGTCCGGCCTTTGCGCTGCTAGGCCACGGCAATCAGGGCCGCTGCCACTTTACGTCCTTCAAGCAGCAGGACATTATAGGTCCGGGCCGCCGCCCCTGTGGCCATGACCTCAACGGCAATATTCTGCGATTCCAGGGCGACCCGAATGTCTTTGGGCAGAAACGCCATCTGTTCCCCCATGCCAAGCAGGAGAATATCAATATCCTGCCGTTGATCAGTGATCTGTTTCAGGCTTTCCAGCGTGAGTGCAGAAATATTTTCCACCCCCCACGGGTAATAGCCCCGTGCTGTAATCAGGATCGACCCCTGACACCGTTGCTCCCCAAGACGAAAACCGCCATCCCCATAAGCTGAAATGCTGGTTCCTTCCTGCGAGGTGACTTCCTTGAATTTCAAGAGATCATCCCTTGCTTGGCGGCAGGATTTCCGTGCCGGGGGCAGGTGATGTATCTGCCTCGCGCCGAAGTTCAACCCACAACAGGATTGGTGAGGCAATAAAGATAGAGGAATAGGTCCCGACAAAAATACCCCAGATCATCGCGGCGGAAAAGCCGTGAATGCCTTCCCCGCCAAGGAAGAACAGCGAAAATAATGCAATCATGGTGGTAAAAGATGTCATGGTTGTCCGCGACAATGTCTCGTTAATACTGAGATTCAACAGGTCAACCATCGGCATTTTGCGGAATTTTCGCAGATTTTCCCTGATTCGGTCATAGACCACCACCGTATCATTAAGCGAGTAGCCGACAATGGTCAGAATGGCGGCAATAGTGGAGAGGTTAAATTCCATCCCGGTCAGGGAAAACATGCCGATGGTCAGGGTCACATCATGGACAAGGGCCAGAACCGCGCCCATGCCGAACTGCCATTCAAATCTGAGCCAGATATAGACCAGCACGGCGGCGATGGAAAAGAGAACTGCCTCTATCCCGTCGGCGATCAACTCGCCGGAAACAGTTGACCCGACGGTTTCCGTCCGGCGATAGCTGATCTTGCCATCAATGGCAGTGGGTAGCACGCCCCGCACCTTGGCGACCACCTGATCAACCGTCAGCCCCTCCTGCTGCTCCAGACGGATCAGCACATCATTTTTGGCGCCGAAATCCTGCACCTTGACATCGCCCATATTCAGGCTGGACAAGGCCTTGCGGATCGCCCCGATATCGGCAACACCCTCGGTGCCGACCTCCATCATGATGCCCCCCTCAAAATCAATACCGTAATTCAGCCCTTTGGCAAAATACAGCCCGATAGAAGCGACAATCATCGTCAGCGACAATATATAGGCCACTTTTCTAAGCTCGATGAACTTGATCTTGGTATTATCCGGAACCAGTTTTAATAACATTTTACAGGCGCCCTATATCTTTAATGTGGTGGGGCGTTTTCTGACCGCCCAGAGGGAAATAATCAACCGTGACAGACTGACTGCCGTAAACATCGAGGTTGCAATGCCAATGGCAAGCGTTACCGCAAATCCCTTGATCGGGCCAGAGCCGAACTGAAACAGGATAATGGCGGCAATGAAGGTCGTGACATTGGCATCAACAATGGTGCTGAAAGCTTTTTCAAAGCCGGTATCCAGTGCCGACATCGCCTTTTTACCATTTCTGAATTCCTCGCGTATCCGTTCGAAAATCAGCACATTGGCATCCACCGCCATGCCGACAGTCAGCACAATCCCGGCAACCCCCGGCATGGTCAGAGTCGCGCCCAACGTCGATAACAGGCCGAAAATCAGGAAAATATTGATGATCAGGGCGAAATTGGCCACCAGACCAAAAGCCCCATAGGTCAGAAGAATATAGACCATAACAGCCAGCAATCCGATAATGGCAGCAATTTTACCGGCATTGATATTATCGGAGCCGAGATCAGGGCCGACGGTCCTTTCCTCAACCACGGTCAGCCGCGCCGGCAAGGCCCCGGCCTGAAGCAGAAGCCCGAGTTCGCTGGCACTTTCGACCGTAAAGTTACCGGTGATAATACCCGATCCGCCCAGAATGGCCGAACGGATATTCGGTGCGCTGATGATTACATTATCGAGAATGATGGCAAATTGGTGATTAACATTTTTTCGCGTGACATCGGCAAATTTCTTGCCACCGATCCGGTCAAACCGAAAACTGACCGCAGGCCGCTTGTCCTGATCATAGCTCAGACCCGCCTTGACCAGATTTTCCCCGGTGAGAATTTTACGCTTGCTGACCACAAGGCTTGCCGGCGCCCCGGGCCGGCGTTCGCTTTCAGCCATCGGGTAACGGATATAGCCCGGCGGCACCCGGTCATTGACGCCAATCGACTCATTCACCAGTTGAAAGGATAATTTTGCCGTCTTGCCGATAATATTTTTCAGTTTCTGCGGATCATCAAAACCCGGCACCTGTATCAAAATCCGCCCCTCGCCCTGCTGCTGGATTGTCGGTTCCGTCGTGCCCATGCCGTCAATACGGCGCCGGATCACCTCAATCGACTGGTTAACCACCTCATTGCTGCGTATTTTCAACCCCTCCTCGGTCAGCCGGACAACGATGATACCGTCATCACCCACTTTGTAATCAATATCATCCACCCCGCGTCCGGTCAGGGACCCGCCAAGCTTTTCAACCGTGCCCCCGATAACATCCAGAGCTTTTTTGGTCTGACTCTTGTCCGTCAGGTTGATATAGATGGCATTGTTGCGGATCGAGCTGCGCAGAACGATCTTCGCTTTGCGCAGAGCATCACGGATATCCCCGCGTTTGGATTCGAGTTTTTCCTTGCGAACCTCGGTCAGGTCCGCTTCCATCAGCAGATAAACCCCGCCCTGCAGGTCAAGACCAAGAGTTACCCGGTTTTTTGGCAGGAAATCCGGATATTTCGCCAACTGCGCGTCAGTGAGAAAATTTGGTATCGCCGCCAGAATACCCAGCACCGATAACAGACTGATCAGGATTTTCTTCCATCGGGGGTAATTCAACATTTTTTTCTGCCGTTATTTTTTAGTATTGGTATCGTTGGCCGGGGCCGGTTTGCCGACAACCGTGGATATGGTTGAGCGAATAATCTTGACCTTGACACCGGTGGCTATTTCAAGTTCGATCTCGTTATCATCAATCACTTTGGACACCTTGGCGACAATGCCGCCGGAAGTTACCACATTATCGCCGCGTCTGAGGGCGGCAACCATCGCCTTATGTTCCTTGACCCGTTTCTGCTGTGGCCGGATCATCAGGAAGTAAAAAACGCCGATGATGAGAATGAATGGCAGGAACTGCATAAAGGCATTTCCGCCGGCTGCCCCGGCGGCCTGTGCGAATGCATCTGATATAAACATGTTTTTTTCCTTCAGGACTTTTTGAAAGCAGCACTATACAGGCCACAGATTTTTTTTCAACTTCAATGGCATATAGGCAGATTACCTGATAAAAACAAGACTAATATCGGTTTATTATCGGCTTTTCATATGATAAGACCGGGTATGACAAAAAAAAATGATGACAACAGCCTGCTGCGTATCGCCGATGCGCTGGACAGACTGGCCCCGCCCCACAGCCCGCCGGTGGACCTCGGGGTCGCCAATGCCTTTATCTGGAATATTTCCCCGGATCGTCTGACCCCGGTCAGGACCGTCAATCATGTTGACCTTGACCTGTTGCGGGGGATTGATCATGTGCGCGACATCCTCGACAGGAACACCCGGCAGTTTACCCGGGGTTTCCCGGCCAATAATGCCCTGCTGTGGGGGGCCAGGGGAATGGGGAAAAGCTCACTGGTCAAGGCACTCCACGCCGGATTATGCGCTGAAAATGCTAAAAAAGCTCCGGTGTTGATCGAAATCCACCGTGAAGACATCCCCTCGCTGCCCCGGCTTCTCGACTATATATCATCCTCCGAACGGCGGATTATCCTGTTTTGTGACGATTTATCCTTTGACGGTCTGGACGATGGTTACAAATCGCTCAAGGCGGTGCTGGAGGGCGGTATTGAGGGACGGCCAGAGAATGTCATTTTCTATGCCACCTCAAACCGGCGCCATCTTATGCCGCGTGACATGATCGAAAATGAACGCTCAACGGCGATAAACCCGGCAGAATCGGTCGAGGAAAAAGTCTCGCTCTCTGACAGATTCGGCCTGTGGCTCGGTTTTCATGGCTGCAGTCAGGACGACTATCTGTCGATGATTTACGGCTATATGGACCATTATAATATCACCGCAAACCGGGATGATGTGCGCGGCGAAGCCCTTGAATGGTCCCGCACCAGGGGGGCAAGGTCGGGACGCGTCGCCTGGCAATATATCCAGGACCTCGCCGGACGCCATAACATCCGCATGTAGGCAGGCGAATCAGCTTCTAAGATATTTTACCGGATTGACCGCCCGGGCGCCTTTGCGTAATTCAAAGTGAAGCTGCGGACGGTTGACCCCGCCCGATTTTCCCACTCTGGCAATCGCCTGCCCGCGTTTCACCGCCTGGCCTTTTTTGACCAGAATGGACGAGTTATGGGCATAGGCGGTGAGCCAGCCATTGCTGTGGCGGATTAATATCAGTCGGCCAAATCCCTTGATCTTGCGCCCGGCATGAACCACAACCCCGCTTTCCGAGGCCCGGACATAGCTGCCATTTTTGGCGGCAATATTAATGCCGTCATTATGATAACCCTTATTCTTCGGGCCAAAGGAGGATAAAATCGGCCCCTTGACCGGCCACATAAATCCCTTGCCGCTGCGCGGGGGCGGGGGCGGCAGAGCTTTTCTGACGGCTCCGGACGATGCCTTGCCGGACGGGCCGCCGGGCACCTTTAATTTCTGTCCTATGGTCAGAATATAGGGCCGCTTCAGGCCGTTCAGCCGGGCAAAAGTCGTCATATCAACCCGGTATTTCCGCGACAGGCTATAAACGGTATCCGCTTTAACCACCGTATGAATGGCCGTGGCCGGACTTTTCAGCCGCTGCCCCGGATAGAGCATATAGGGCGGTTTGAGATGATTGGTCTGTATCAGCGCCCTGACCGTAACATGATAGCGCCGCGAGAGGGCATATATGGTATCGCCCTTCCTGACGTTAATGGCAGACAGCATCCTCTTTACCGGTTTTTCCGGTTTATTGACGATAGCGGGAACAGGAATTTTTTTTGCTTTATTCCCGACCGGGAGTCCGTTGTGATACCGGGTGCTATAGGGATGGCCGGTCTGACAGGCACTCAGCAGGCCGAAAAGCCCGATCCCCGTCACTATAATCAGCAGCCGCCGGTATAACTTCATATCACTCATCGGGACAGTGTAAAAAGACTGCCCCGCAAGATCAACTAGGAATCATGGACAATACCGGACAGCAGAGGAACAAATTTAACCGGAAGCAGATCTTCCCGGTGAAAATCATCACCCCGTCGGGTCAGGCGAACAATATGCTGGACCTTGCCCTGCGCCCCCACGGGGATGACCATAATGCCGCCATCCTTCAACTGTGCGGGCAGATTTTCAGGAATTTCCTCCGATGCGGCGGTCACCATAATCCGGTCAAAGGGGGCCTGTTCCGGCCATCCTTTCATCCCGTTGCCAAATAAAGTGGTGATATTGAAAATTCCGAGTTTTTTGAATATTTTTTCGGCAGCACTCAACAGCTGCAAATGGCGCTCAACGGTGAACAGGCGACGACATAGCCGGGCAAGCACCACCGCCTGATAACCGGACCCGGTGCCAACCTCAAGGACGATATGTTTTTTGGTGACATTCAGAACCTCGGTCATATAGGCCACGATATAGGGCTGGCTGATGGTCTGTCCGCTATTGATTGGCAGGGCGGCATTCTCGTAAGCCTGACGGCGCAGGGCGCGCGGGATAAATTCCTCCCGTGGAATATCGGACAGCACAGACAGCACGGCCTCATCCCCGATCCCTGCGGCCCGCAATTCTACCAGCAGCCGTTCTTTCCTGTCGGACAAGCTCATCTTCATCAGAAATCTTTATTTATGCTATCTCTCATGGCCGCGAGAGATTTCTCATGTGTCAGGTTAAGATGCAGCGGCGTTACCGAAATATAGCCCTCTTGCAGGGCCGCGAGGTCGGTTCCGGGTTTTGGCGAGCCATATTGGCGACGAAAGCCCAGCCAGTAATAATCATCCCCCCTGACATCCTCGCGTTCAGTGATAAAAAGCTCGGCATCATCACGAAAGCCCTGGCTGGTCACTTTGATGCCCCTGACATGCTCGGAATCAAGCGGAAAATTCACATTCATGAGCACCCCGTCCTCCCACGGAACCTGAAGCAGTTTTCTTAACATTGACAATCCGTGATCCCGCGCGGTCTGAAACAGGTCATGGGGGTAATGCCGGGCGATTTCCTGACTGAAAGCCACGGAGGGAATGCCGCAGATCGTCCCCTCCATCGCCGCAGAAATTGTCCCGGAATAGGTCATATCCTCGGCCAGATTGCATCCCCTGTTAACCCCGGACAGCAGCAGGGTCGGTTTCTGGTCATCAGGCATAATCCGGTGCAGGGCCATCATCACACAATCGGTCGGGGTGCCCTTTACGGCAAAATATTTCTCGTCAACCTGACGAAACCGCAATGGCTCGCTCAAGGTAAGCGCATGGCCCTTGCCGCTCTGCTCCGCTTCGGGGGCAACAATCCAAACATCATCGCTCAGCGACAGGGCGATTGCCTCAAGCAATTTCAGGCCCACGGCATTATAGCCATCATCATTGGTAATCAATATGCGTTTTGACCGGGACTTGATCATGGATTTCCAATCTTTTTCCGCCCCCCCAGATAGGGCTGCAGGGCCTCGGGAACAAGAATGGAACCATCGGCCTGCTGATAATTCTCCAGCAGGGCCACCAATGTGCGGCCAACCGCGAGGCCCGAGCCATTCAGCGTATGGACAAAACGGGTCTTTTTCTCGCCCGCCGGGCGGCAGCGGCTGTTCATTCTGCGGGCCTGAAAATCCCCGGTATTGGAACAGCTTGAAATTTCCCGATACATCCCCTGCCCCGGCAACCATACCTCAAGATCATAGGTTTTACGGGCGGCAAAGCCCATATCCCCGACGCAGAGCATAACCACCCGATAGGCAAGGCCGAGGCGCTGCAATATCTGCTCTGCCGCCCCGGTCATCCGCTCCAGCTCGTCTTGGCTCTGTTCCGCCGTGGTGATGCTGACCAGCTCGACCTTGGTGAACTGATGCAGGCGGATCATGCCCCGGGTATCGCGCCCGGCGGACCCTGCTTCCGAGCGGAAACACTGGCTTGCGGTGGTATAGCGCAGGGGGAGTTTTTCTTCATCGAGAATCTGCTCCCGCACAAGATTGGTCAGCGGCACCTCACCGGTCGGAATCATATAATGATCACTGGTGGTGACAAACAGATCTTCCTTGAATTTGGGCAGCTGGCTGGTGCCATACAGCGCATGATCGCGCACCATCAGCGGCACACTGACCTCCTGATAGCCAAATTCCGTCGTATGAATATCGAGCATAAAAGCGGACAAGGCCCTCTCAAGCCGGGCGAGGTCCCCCTTGAGAACCACAAAACGCGCCCCTGACATTTGGGCCGCCACCTCAAAATCCATCATCCCGAGGGCCTCGCCAAGGTCAAAATGCTGTTTCGGGGTAAAATCAAAGGCCGGAATTTCGCCCCATGTGCGGATTTCAACATTATCCGCCTCATCCGTCCCGTCCGGCACATCAGGGTCCGGCAGATTATCCAGCCGGCACATTCTGTCCTCAAGTTCCATGGACAGACGGCGAACATCCTCTTCCAGAAGGCTCATTTTCTTTTTAAGGTCGGCGACCTCGGTAATGAGGGCATCCGCATCCCCGCCCTTTGCCTTTGCCGCCCCAATCGCGCGCGAGGCAATATTGCGCCGGGACTGGCAATCCTGTAATTCAGTCTTTATTTCCCTGAGGCGGCGATCAAGATCAATCAGGTTCGAAGCCTGCGGCTCCCTGCCGCGCCGTTGCCAGCCAAGATCAAAGAGGTCGGGATTCTCCCGAATCGCCCTGATATCAAACATCTTTTTTGCCCTTAATCGTTAATCGAATGAACAGAATGGAAATCTCATACAGAATGAGAATGGGAATGCCAAGCCCTATCTGACTGATTGGATCAGGCGGGGTCATGATTGCCGCAAAGGCAAAGGCCCCGACAACCATATATTTGCGCTTTGCCGCCAGCCCGTCGGCGGTTACGATACCAACCCGGGCCAGAAGCACCAGCAGTATCGGTAACTGAAAAGTTATCCCGAAAGCAAGAATCAGCAGCATCACCAGTGACCAGTATTCCTTGACCGTCGGCAGCAATTCAATCGACAGCACCCCGGCAAGCTGTTGCTTGTCCACCCCGGCAACAGCCGGGGACGATCCAGGCATGCCAACCTGAAAAGACATAAAGAAATTCCACGCATTGGGAATAACCAGATAATAGGCAAGGGCAGCACCAATAAGAAATAATATCGGCGTACCAATCAGGAACGGCAGGAAAGCCCGCCGCTCGTTCCCGTAAAGTCCCGGGGCGACAAATTTCCATATCTGAATGGAAATCAGCGGAAAGGTCGCGCAGAAGGCGGTGAAAAAAGATACCTTGAGATAAACAAAGAATGCTTCATGCATCCCGGTATAGATCATCTTGGCCGGCTGGCCGTATTTAAGGGAGACATCGACAAAAGGCTGGGCCAGAAACAGATAAATTTCCCGGTTGAAATAAAAACAGATTACAAAAGCCACAATAATATATACGGCAATCCATATCAGCCGCCGCCGGAGTTCAATCAAATGATCAATCAGCGGTGCCGAGCTTTTCTCTATCTCGTCCTTTTCCTCTGTGGTCATTTTTCGTCGGCCCCATGATCTTCGGCATCAGTCTTTATATCGGGTTCATCCTTTATATCAGGATCAGTTCTAATATCCGGGGCAGTATCAGACTCATCAAGAGGAATATTCCCGACCTCATTCAATTTGCGGGTGACCTCCTCCAGCTCAATCTCGTCGCTCATCTGTTTAAGAGTGGTCTGAAACTCCTGACCCATGGACCTGACTTTTGACACGAAGCGGCCAATGGACCGCAGCAGCTTTGGCAGGTCCCTCGGCCCGACAACGATGATTGCCAGAACGACAATCACGAACATTTCTACCATGCCGACATCAAACATGCTATATCTCTAAAGTCTGATTAACTATTTGTTTTTTCAGAGTTTTTATCGCGCAATTCAGTCTCTTTTTTTTGATCTATGACCTTTGGTTCTTCCCGGCGAACCATCACCTCATCCTCTTCGGCCATTCCCTTCTTGAAACTTTTGATACCCTTCGCCACATCGCCCATCAGATCGGAAATTTTCCCGCGACCAAACAGCAGCACAAATAGTATAACCACAACGGCAATTTGCCAGAAACTTAAACCCATGTTACATCTCCTTATTCAGATCATCAGGTTATAGCCTGATCAGCATCAAAAACATTTGATGAAAATCAACGAAATCACCTTCTAAAGCAACATAAAAATATTTATTCCCGAATATCAGGCTGATAAGTTGGCAATTCCGGCTGTTCTTCGGTCGGTTTTTCATCATTGAGCAGGTTAAGACGGGACGTATTGACATTTTCCAGAAAGCCCGCCGCCTTCAGCTCGGCAAGCCCCGGCAAATCCCTGATGCTGTCCAGACCGAAATGGACCAGAAAATGATCTGTCGTGCCATACGTCACAGGCCGGCCCGGCGTGCGGCGGCGCCCCATGGGCCGAACCCAGTCGGCGGCCATCAATGTATCAAGGATTCCCTTGCTGAGCGAAACGCCCCGCACTTCCTCGACCTCGGTGCGGGTGACCGGCTGATGATAGGAGATAACCGCCAGGGTTTCCACCGCCGCCCGGGACAGCCGCCGTTCCTGCGCCACCTCCTTACGCAGCAGGAAGGCAAGGTCGGGGGCGGTCTGAAACATCCATTTCCCGGCGACCTCGACCAGATTAACCCCGCGCCCGTGATACTGTTGCTGCACGTCACGCAGCAGATGATCAACATCTGCCCCTTCCGGCAACCCTTCGGCAAGGGCAATTGATGACAGGGGCCGGTCACTGGCGAATAACAGGGCTTCAATAATTCTGATCTGTTCAATGATTTCCATCGGCTAGTCTTTCCTGTCTCTCTTTCTGATAAATACCGGGCCAAAGGGCTGTTTCTGAATGATTTCCACCTCCCCCTTGCGCGTCATTTCAAGTGACGCGGTGAACAGGCTTGCCTTGACGGAACGGGTCATTTCCTCTCCCATGACCGACTCCGGCATAAAACGGAACAGGTCCGTCCAGTCCGGGATTGTGCCGATCAGCTCCTGCAAACGTTCCAGCGCCTGATCAAGAGTGTAAACTTCGCGCTTGTGAATGCGTATATCGGCAATGGCGCTGCGGGTTTTATGATCGGCATAGGCCCTGAGCAGCTCATAGAAGCTCACATCATAACTGGCCGTTCTGGTCACGATCACCGGTTCCGGCCTGCCCCGGGCGAAAACATCCCGGCCAAGCTGATTACGGGCCATCAGGGTTGCTGCCGCCTCGCGTATGGCATTCAGCCTTTGCAACCGGTATGTCAGCCGGGCCGCCATCTCCTCTGCCGAGAATTCATCCTCGATATTTTCTTCCGGCAGCAGAAGCCGCGACTTGAGATAAGCAAGCCACGCCGCCATCACCAGATAATCTGCCGCCTTTTCAAGCTTTTGCACCTTGACATCGGCGACAAACTCAAGAAATTGCTCTACCAGTTCCAGGATGGAAATCTGTTTCAGGTCAACTTTCTGGCTTCTGGCCAGCATGAGCAGGACATCAAGCGGGCCTTCAAATCCCTCAATATCGACAATCAGGCCCCGGTCATCCTCCGGTGATTTCACCGAAAGGTCCTCAAAGGCTGACTGTTGTCCTGTATCTTCGTCGGTCATGACATAAATCTGTTGCTCAATTAGGGGCGATCAGGACGGCCAGTTGCTCGACAAGATCAATAGCCGGTTGCAGAACCGCCCAGAGAATATTTAAATTCATCCCGATCTGCTGACCAAGCGCCGGCAGTAAAAACAGGCCGATGATAATAAACATCCCGTATGGCTCCAGCCGTGACAGGGGCCGGGCAATTATATCGGGTAAAATGCCAACTGCAACCCTGCCGCCGTCAAGCGGCGGAATCGGCAGCATGTTAAAGGCGGCCAATATCGCATTTATCTTGACGGCAAAAATAATATTGCCCACCAGCCACTTTCCCGCCAGAGCGGGCAGGAACCCGACGATATGGAGCAAAAGGGCCGCACAGATCACCAGAAGGATATTCGCCATCGGCCCGGCCAGCGCCACCAGAACCATATCGCGGCGCGGGTGATGAAGATTGTTGAAATTAATCGGTACCGGCTTGGCATAGCCGAACAGGAACGGCGCCCCGCTGATCAACAGCAACAGCGGCAATAAGACCGTGCCAAAGGGATCGATATGGACAAACGGATTAAAACTGACCCGTCCGAGCATTTTGGCGGTATTGTCGCCCAGTTTGCTGGCTACCCATCCATGGGCGGCCTCATGCAAGGTTACCGCCAGAAGCAATGGCAACACAATGACAGGCAGAACCTGTAAATAATTCATATTTGTTAAATCCCTGTTTCCTGTTATTCCGTTTGCTGTTTTCCCAGAATGTCATTGAGCCATTCGGTCAGCCCTGCCCGGTCTATTTCCGTGATATTGGCCCGTCTGCGAAACATTTCCCCTATCCAGCCCTCACTGACAGCATTTATATCATATAACGATTCCAGAACGGCGCGCCGTTCGGCCAGTGACCCGTTGCAGTGCAGCACAAGATCACAGCCCGCCCGGAGCGCCCGTCCGGCATTCTCCGGGGCGGTTCCCGTCAGGGCTTTCATGTTGATATCGTCGGAAATCAGCGCCCCCCTAAAGCCAATCCGGTCGCGAATCACATGGCGGATCACTTTTTCAGACAATGTCGCCGGGGCCTTGTCATCAACCGCGCCGTAAACAATATGGGCCGTCATGGCCAGCGGCATATGATTTAACGTCCGGAAGGGCCGAAAATCCGTTTCTTCAAGAATCTCCACCGCCGTATCGACCAGAGGAAGGGCCTTGTGACTGTCGAGAGTGGCCCGCCCGTGGCCCGGAATATGTTTTATCACCGGCAGGATCCCCCCGGCGAACAGGCCTTCGCAAGCGGCCTCCGCCAGTTTAATGACACTGTCCGCCTCCCCGCCGAAACAGCGGTCACCAATCACCGGATCAGCCCCCGGAAAATCCAGATCAAGCAGCGGGTAACAATCCACCGAAATTCCCGACAGGCGCAAATCCTCCGCGATCAGCCGGGCATTTATTCTGCTGGCGGCCAGACCGGACTCAGGGTCTTTTTTATAGAGGTCATATAATGCCCGGCCAGTTGGCGGCCTGCGCCAGTGCCGGGGATTAAGACGGCAAACCCGACCCCCCTCCTGATCAATAAAAATCGGCACATCGGCACGGCCCACGCATTCCTTCATCTCGTCAGTGAGTTTTTTTACCTGATCCGGAGTATCACAATTGCGGGCGAATAAAATAAAGCCGAAGGGATCAAGCTCTCTGAACAGGGCTTTTTCCCCCTTCTTCAGCGTCAGGCCGTCACAATCCTGAATAACAGGCCGGACCATTTATTTGCTCACCACGATACAGGCCTGTTTTTTGGCCTTCAGGGCCTTGCATATATTGGCCGCCGCCATTTTGTCAGCTATTCTGCCGCCCCTCAGACGATAGAGAACCCCCTTCTTGCCCAGATCAACCATCATAATGTCCGACCCGAGATCACCAAGCAAAGGCATATTGTCCTGCCGCAGTTTGCGCCATAATTTTTCAGCCGTGGTTTTTTTGCCAAAGGCCCCGAGCTGTACCAGATATTTGCCCTCCGGCATGGCGACTGCTGTCGTGTCAGGCTCTTTACGCGGCGGGGCAAGTATGTCCCGGCTTTCCTGTTCCGCCCGCGCTGCTTTCTCCTGTGGGCTGACTGCTTTCTTCTCCGGGCTGGCGGTTGGCCGCTCAAGCGGCAATTCCGCGCTGAGGCCAAGCTGTTCATTCTTGTCTGACGATGATGATGTTACCCGGTTAAAAACCCTTTTATCCTGATCCGGCACCTGCAGACCGCCGGGAGCATCCGGTTTTTCCTTGACCACGGACTTGTCCGCATGGATCACAGGAACCGGGCCGTCATTATTGCCTTTCAGGTAACTATACCAGATCAGACCGCCAAAAATTGCCAGAACGACCACGGTCAGTGCGGCGATCAACATCCGCCGACCCGTCATATCCTCACCGCTGGTAAATTCTTCCGGCAATGGTTCGAGCCATGATGATTTTTCTTCGTCGTCTGACATGATCACTCCCCTTGGGTGTTTTGGGCGATGACATTCTACATCTCGGTAACGGGTTCCACGCCCAGAATATCAAGCCCGGTCGCAATAATAGCGGCAACAGCGGATATAAGCGCCAGCCGCGAGAGGGTTACCGCCCTGTCACCCTCTATTATAAAGCGAAGATCAGGATTGTCATTGCCTTTATTCCACAGGGCATGAAATTCCGATGCCAGTTCATAGAGATAATAGGCAATCCGGTGCGGCTCCCGTGCAAGGGCAGCATTTTCAACAAAGCGCGGCCAGTTCATCATATTGCGGATCAGATACAGTTCGCTACTGTCGGTAAACAGCGACATATCGGCCTGCGCAAGCGAGATTTTTGACAGATCAATATCCGGCAACGCCGCCCCGGCCTTGCGCAGGACAGACTGCACCCGGGCATGGGCATACTGGACATAGAAGACCGGGTTATCCTTTGACTGTTCAGTCACGCGGGCGAAATCAAAGTCAAGCGAGGCATCGTTTTTCCGGGTCAGCATGATAAAGCGCACCACATCCTTGCCAACCTCATCGACTATATCACGCATGGTGATAAAGGCCCCGGACCGTTTTGACATTTTCACCGGTGCGCCGTTCCTGAGAAGCTTGACCATCTGACACAGGCGCACATCGAAAGTAACCCGGTCCCCGGCCAGCGCCTCTATCACCGACTCAACCCGTTTGACATAACCGCCGTGATCAGCCCCCCAGACATCAATCAACGTGGTAAAGCCGCGTTCGATCTTGTTATAATGATAGGCGACATCGGCGGCAAAATAGGTCCAGCTGCCATCGGATTTCTGAACCGCCCGATCAACATCATCGCCAAAATCCGTTGATTTGAACAGGGTCTGGGGCCGCATTTCCCAGTCATCCGGCCTGACCCCCTTGGGTGGCTCCAGAACCCCGGTATAGATCAATCCCTTTTCTTCAAGCCTGGCAAGCGCCTTTTTTATCTCGCCGCTGTCATGCAGGGTGAGTTCGGAGAAAAACACATCATGCTTTATCCCGAGAGTTTCAAGATCAGCCCGGACAAGATCCATCATCGCATCCGTCGCAAAATGCCTGATCTCTTCGAGCCATTCCCCCTCATCCGCATCCTGCCAGCGATCCCCATATTTTTCCGCCAGCGCCTGCCCGACCGGCACAAGATAATCCCCGGGATAAAGCCCTTCGGGAATTTCACCGATATCATCGCCGAGAGCCTGCCGGTAGCGTAGCCATGCCGACCGGGCAAGCACATCAATCTGGCCACCCGCATCATTGATATAATATTCCCGGGTCACGTCATAACCGGCAAAATCCATCAGCGAGGCCAGCGCATCACCGAAGATAGCCCCCCGGCAATGGCCGACATGGAGCGGCCCGGTCGGATTGACCGAAACATATTCCACATTGACCCTTTCGCCGTCCCCGACCCGGGAGCGGCCAAAATCACCCCCCGCTTTGAGTATTTCAGAAACCTGTGACTGGACAAGCCGGGTTTGCAGGACAATGTTGATAAAGCCGGGTCCGGCGACATCGACCCGTTCCACCCCGTCCACGACCAGAAGCCGCTCTGCCACCATATGGGCAATATCACGCGGTTTCATGCGGGCCTGTTTTGTCAGCACCATGGCAATATTGGTGGAAATATCCCCGTGGTCGGCATTCCTAGGCGGTTCTATGGTAACATTGCCCAGATCAAGGTCGCCGGGCAGTTTCCCGTCTTGCTGAAGGGCCTTGACAATGTCTGCCAGTGCCTTGCGATAGATTTCAAAAATATTCATAATTCAAACAACGATGCATCAAATAATCTTCTATGTTCCCGAATGGCATAGCGGTCGGTCATGCCGGCGATAAAATCGGCCACATGGCGGGCGCGCATCTGAACATCGCTCATGATCTCCGGATGCTGCCATTCCGTCGGCAGGCACTCCGGTTCACTCTGGAGCAGGAAAAACAAATCACTTATCACTCTCTTGGCCTTGCTCGACATGCGGTTGACTTTATAATGACGATACATATTCTGCATCAGGAAAGATTTCAATCTTTTATCAAACTCTTTCATATCATCGGAAAATGCAATCATACTTCGGGAGGCCCCGCGAATATCATCAACGGTTCCGGGCTTCAACTGCGAAAGTCTTTTCCGGCTCTCGCTCAGGATGTCGTTAACCATCAGATTGATCAGGCGGCGCACCACCTCGTGAATCTCCCGTCCGCTGTCGAGTGCGCCGTAAACATCCCTGACCTCGCGGATAATATCCTCAAGCAGCGGCAGCTCTGTCAGTTGATCCATACTCAGCAACCCGGCCCGGACCCCGTCGGCAATATCATGATTGTTATAGGCCACATCGTCGGCAATCGCCGCGACCTGGGCCTCGGCACTGGCGAAGCTATGGAGTTCCAGATCATGGCGGTCATTATAGCGCCGCAAATTAACATGCAGCTCGTCAAACTGTCCCTTTTCGCATAACGGCCCGTTATGTTTCGCCAGCCCTTCCAGCGTTTCCCATGTCAGGTTCAGACCGTCAAAGCCGGCATATCTCTGCTCCAGTCTGGTCACTACCCGTAATGACTGGGCATTATGGTCAAAGCCCTGATAGGGTTTCATCACCGCCTGCATGGCTTCTTCCCCGCTATGGCCAAAGGGGGTATGGCCGAAATCATGGACCAGCGCCAGTGATTCGACAATTTCTTCATTCAGGCCAAGCACCCGGGCAATGCTGCGGGCGATCTGTGCCACCTCTATTGAATGGGTGAGCCGGGTGCGGTAATAATCGCCCTCGTGATAGACGAAGACCTGGGTTTTATGAATGAGGCGACGAAAGGCCCCGGAATGGATAATCCGGTCACGGTCGCGCTGAAAGGGCGACCGGATTCTGGTCTCCTCCTCCGGATAGAGCCGCCCCCTGCTCTGCCCGGCAAGGCAGGCATAGGGGGCATATTCCACCGCCGGTTCAAATATTTTAAAGTCGGAACTCATAAAAAGGCCCTGTCCTGTTTTCCTGAATCATTGACAATATTTATACATTACCTACATATAATGTGGTATATATAAATAAACATCAGGGTAAGTTGATAATTATGACAACAGCAGAAACACCGGTAGGCTTATCGGCAAGCGCGGCGAAACGCATTGCCGAACTATGTGCCGCCAAGGGCGAAAAGGATCTGAAATTCCGCATTTCAGTCAATGGCGGCGGTTGCAGCGGATTCCAGTATGACTTTAACCTTGTCAAGGACCGGCAGGATGATGATCTGGCGGTTGAGCGCGACGGCGTGACCATGCTGGTGGATGGACTGTCGCTGCTCTATCTCACCGGCTCGGAAGTCGATTTCGTCGAGGAACTCGCCGGATCAATGTTTGTGGTGAAAAACCCCAACGCCACTGCCTCCTGCGGCTGCGGGTCCTCCTTCGCCGTATGATCATAGCCTCGTGGAATGTCAATTCAATCCGGGCGCGCCTGCCCCGGGTCACCGAATGGCTGAAAGAATTTTCCCCGGATGTGGTGATGTTGCAGGAGCTGAAATGCCCCGACGAAAATTTCCCCCGTCTCGAAATAGAAGAACTTGGCTATCATGTCGCCACCCATGGCCAGAAGGCCTATAACGGGGTCGCGATCCTGTCCCAATACCCAATGGAGGATGTGATATATGGCCTGCCCGGTGACGACAGCGATGATCAGGCAAGATATATAGAAGCAACCATAAAAGGCGCCAACGGAAAGATCAGGGTCGGGGGCCTCTATCTGCCCAACGGCAACCCGGTGCCGGGGCCGAAATTTGACTATAAACTCGGCTGGATGGACCGGCTGATCCTGCGGGCAAAGGCTTTGCTTGCCCGGGAACAGGCATTTGTGCTTGGCGGTGATTATAATTGCTGCCCGAAGGACGAGGACTGTTATGATCCGGCGCGCATGGCTGGCGACGCCCTGACCCGCCCGGAAACCCGTGACCGCTATTACAGCCTGCTTAACCTAGGCCTGACCGATGCCCTCAGGCATTATGCCCCGTCCGGCCCCGCCTATACCTATTGGGATTACCAGCGCGGCGCATGGCAGAAGGATAACGGCCTGCGTATCGACCATCTGCTGCTGTCGCCACAGGCCGCCGACAGATTACGGCGCTGCGACATCGACAGAACCCCGCGCGGAAAGGAAAAAGCCTCCGACCATACCCCGATCTGGTGCGAGCTTGAAATTTAGCCATATCACCAATCCTGCATATGGAAAACCGGCATAAAAAAAGCCCGGCATAAAGCCGGGCCGGACAGGGGCCTCTTTTCGGGGCAGTATCATGCAATATGCTGTGCGGAAATTATCCGGCTACAGGGAAGTTATATTTAACGGCAACTTCTTCGTAGCGCGCTTTCAGCGGTTCAACCACTTCATTTGTCCGGTTGGTCACAACTTCGCTAACCCGGGTGGATTCGGCAACGAATTCATCATAACGGTTTTTGAAAATGCTTGCCTGAAGTTCAAGGAAATCAGCCGGTGTTTTGGCAGCAAACAGCGCCTTCACATCAGCAACATTCTTCTCAACAGCCTTTTTGGTGCTTTCGATAAATTCTGCATTGGCTGTTTGAACAACTTTTACAGCAGCATTACCGGCAGCAACGACAGCTTCGTAATTCGCCTTGTTGAATTCAACAACATTATCAAGATTTCCCGTGGCTTCCTTAACTGTTTTCTGCATATTTTCCTGGGCAGCTTTTACAGTTTTCTGAATATTTTCCTGAATATCCTTCTGGGCAGTCTTGAAGGTTTTCTCAGCCGTGGCTTTCTTTGAATTTGTGGTCTTGGTCATTGTATTATCCTTTCTGTTTTCATTAATGATTGTGCGGCGCAATATAAACTCTACATCACATATATAATAAGAAAAAACAGAAAGTCAATGGTTTTTTGTGCAGTGCAATAAATACTTCATATTGCGCCGCACTAACCCTCAGAGCAGAAGGTCCCGGGCCTGATTAAGCTTGGTGGCGAAATAGTCCGATCCCCCCTGATCCGGGTGGAATTTAAGCATCATTTTATGATGGGCCGCGCGGATTTCAGATTGGCCCGGATTACCGGACAGGCCGAGGATTTCGAGAGCTTCCGACCGGCTCATCGGCGGCAGACTTGCCCGTGGGTTCCGGCGCTTTTTATCAGCGGAACCGCCAAATATATTCCACAGGCTTCCCTGTGCCGACAGATAGGACAAAAACCCCAATATGCTGCCAACCGGGATATTCCCCCTGATCAGAATAAGGAAGGCCAGAAATCCGAGGATAACCGCAAAACCATAGCGCATCAGCCGGTTGAGTTTTCCGGAATGCGACTGCTGCATGAAACGCGACATTGCATAAAGCAGAAACACAAAGCCGATCAATATGACAAAAAATGGCATGGTAAATCCTATTCCGCCGCAACCACGGCAGCCCTGTTCCAGCCGGGAAGATGCAATTCATCCATAAGCCGTCTGATTTCCTGACGGGCGGCGACATGGGACATGGTCATTTTCTCACTGCTGCCCGTGCCAAAATCAACAAGGGTAAGACCCTTGGGGAATAATTCGCGGTAGATGACCCGTTCACCGAAGCCGGGAATATAACGAAAGGCAACCCTTTTCTGCAGGCTGGTCAGAACCTCATGCACCCGGCGCTTGTTCCGGGCGTCCAGAGCGGATGTCCGGTTACGCATGACGATCCAGTCAATTACACCCCGGTCTTTCATGGCGCGGACTTTGCGCGCTTCCCAGACCATTTCGCTATAGAGGCTGAGCTTTTCCACCTTGTAGCTGTCCGGGTTGACCCTGGCCAGCAGGTCAATATCGACGAAGCTGTCATTAACCGGAGTGATCAGGGTATCAGCAGAGGCATGGGCGAGCCGGGAAAGATGGCTATCACTGCCTGGACAATCAATCAGGATATAATCCGATCTGTTTTGCAGATCATCAAGCAGGGCGGCAAATGTGACCTCATCATGATGTTTCATGGCCTCCATGGTATCGTCTTTGGCCCGTTCGGGAACATGAACCTCCGGCATGGTCAGCTTCAGATTATGCTGATCCGCATAAGACTTGCGGTTTTCAATATATCGGGCCAGAGATTTCTGCCGGGAGTCGAGGTCAATGACCGCCACCCGGTATTCCCTCTCCAGCAGGCTGATGATAATATGCATGGCAGAGGTGGATTTTCCTGATCCGCCCTTTTCATTGCCCACCACGATAATGTGCGTTTTCCCTGTTTTATTTTTCATTGTCTGTTGCCCCTGCTGGTTTCCTTGTCCTGTAAGAACCGATCCTGTCATATTCAGGTGGTAAAGTCTGGCATTATTACCGTCATCCCTGTATAAAATCATCAAGCAGCATAATGTGACATATGGCCGGATCAGACTCTGAGAAATTAAAATGTTTAAACACCGTCATCATACCTCAATCAGAGACACTATTCTAACCTTCATTGCAATAGTCTTTTTGGTCGGTGGTCCCATACAACTGGCAAACTGGCAAATAAACAGAAATCGTCAGAATAATTCACCCATAACAATGGTCCGCAATATTCAGCTCCATGACGGAGAATATGCCCTCAAGATTCTTGCCGCCTATGGTTTTGACATAAATCAGATTCGCCAGAACAAGGCCGCTGTGCCGCAGGTTTTTTTTACCAATCTGCCCCGTGAACTGACCCGCATCAAAGATACCAGAATAAAAAAAGAACTGTTTTTTTCCACCATGTTGCCTCCCATCCTCAAAGTTAATGACATCATTCGTCAGGACCGCCGGAAACTCAAGAAAATAATCCTCAAAATCACCCTTGGGGAAAAAGTCTCAGAATCTGAATATTACTGGCTGGCCGATAAATTACGGCTTTACAAGGTCAGGGTCCGTGACATTAAAGACTTTACCCGGCGAACCGGGGAGATTCTTGAGCAGCTCCTGACCAGAATGAATATTATCCCCCCGGAGCTGGCGCTGGCACAGGCGGCACAGGAAAGTGGCTGGGGCACATCACGCTTTGCCCAGCAGGGCAACGCCCTTTACGGCCAGTGGACCTGGGGCGATGGCTGTGGCATGGTACCAAAAAGACGGGAAAAGGGCAAAACCCACCGGATGAAATGCTTCAGCAGTATCATAGAGGCCGTCAACAGTTATATGTTAAATCTAAATACCCAGAAGGCCTATGCCATGCTGCGTCAGAGAAGGCGGGCCTTTCGTGATGACCAGCCGATCAACGTGCTGCCTCTGGTGGAAACCCTGACCGGCTATTCCCAGGAAGGGCCGGCCTATGTGGAAAAAATAAAAAATATTATTCGCAGGAATAAATTAAATGACTTTAGTCAGGCCAAACTGAAAGTCAGTTGAAACAGGAGTGAGTATGAATACTGTCCCGGTGGAAATTATTCGCCTTAAAAAAGATCTGCGCGCCCGGGTCAAGACATGGCATATGAAGGGGCTGACGGTCGGCATGGTGCCGACCATGGGGGCGCTGCATCATGGCCATCTGTCGCTGGTCCGGGAAATACAGAAATATGTCGACAAGGTCGTAGTCAGCATTTTTGTCAATCCAAAACAATTCGGCCCGAATGAGGATTTCGACAAATACCCCCGGCAGGAGGCCGAGGATGTCAAAAAACTGGCCGAGGTCGATGTTGACCTGCTCTATGCCCCGCATCAGGAAGAAATGTATCCCGGCGGCTTCCTGACCAATGTCTCGGTCACCAAAATCACCGAAGGACTTTGCGCCGCCAAACGCCCCGGGCATTTCGACGGGGTAACCACCGTGGTAACCAAACTTCTGCTGCAATGCCTGCCGGATGTGGCGCTGTTTGGTGAAAAGGATTTTCAGCAATATACCGTCCTCAAACAACTGACCAGGGATCTTGACATCCCGACAGAGGTCATGTGCGGCAAGCTGATCCGGGACCCGGACGGTCTTGCGACATCATCGCGAAATATCTATTTAAGCCCTGATGAACGCCGTATTGCCCTCGAAATCCCCAAGACTCTGAAACGCGTGGTCCGGGAAGTCGAAGAAAGCCGCCTGCCGCTTCAGCAGTCCCTCGATAACGCCATACAACATCTGCTTGATAGTGGCTTCAGGGAGGTGCAATATCTGGAAATTCGCCAGTCCGATGATCTGGCCCCGGTCAGAGAAAAAATCACCGTCCCGTCACGGGTTCTTGTCGCCGCCGTGGTCGGCACAACCCGGCTGATTGACAATATGCCGATAAAAGCCCCGGTGGCCTGACCTAGATCAATCCCATCTCCCGCAGGGCCATCGACAGATCAGGGGGCATATCATCCGCTTTCTGTGTGGCGGGAATATCACGCGGCGCATCGGCATTTTCAAGGTAACGCCAGCCCTGATGTGGTCGGCGCGGCTGACTTTCAGTACGGATCAACGCCGTATCCATGATGATTTTACATTTTATACCCGTGTCGGTTTCTATCCTGTCCAGCGCAATAATCCGTTGACGCACCTGAATAAATCCCTTGATCACCCAGTATATCGACCCGCCGTCCAGTATTTCTGCCGCACGTTTCGGGCGAAAGCGCGTGATATGATAATTACAGGGCCTGCCGTCCGGCAGGACAGACGACCGGCCCTTTCTGATCTCGATCAGATGGTCGATCGACTCCACACCAACACATAATTTCAGAATATGAACCGGCATCCGCGCCTCACATAAAGGCCAGCGAGGCCAGACCAAGAAAAGCAAAGAAACCGATAACATCGGTGATGGTCGTCACAAAGATACTACTGGCCAGCGCCGGATCAACATCCATTTTTTCCAGTCCCAGCGGAATGAGAATACCGGCCAGTCCGGCCATCACCATATTGATGATCATCGCGGCGGCTATCACGGCACCCAGCATGGGGTTTTTGAAATAAGCCATGGACAGCATACCGATAATCAGTGCCATAACCGCTCCGTTCAGGATCGAAATGGCAAATTCCTTGCCAATGACCCGCCGGACATTGCTCGGGGTCAGGTCACGGGTCGCGAGGGAGCGCACCGTCACCGTCATGGTCTGGGTTCCGGCATTGCCGCCCATGCTCGCGACTATTGGCATCAGGACGGCCAGTGCCACCATCTGTTCAATCGTTGCGTCAAACATGGAAATAACCATAGACGCCAGAACCGCCGTCGCCAGATTAACCAGAAGCCAGACAATGCGGTTTTTCGAGGCCTCCATAATCGATTCAGTGATGTCATTTTCCTGCACCCCGGCCAGACGCAGAATATCTTCTTCTGCCTCCTCGTCAATCACATCAACCACATCGTCAACCGTGATCACCCCGAGCAAACGGCCATTTTTATCGACAACCCCCATTGAGGTCAGATCATATTGGCGGAACATATGGGCGACCTCTTCCTGATCCATATCCGCCGGAACAACATGCGCCTCGCTATCCATGATGTCCCTGACCTGAACCTGATCGTCGGCCCGCACAAGCTGGCTGAGGGAGACCATACCGATCGGATGATAAAGCGGATCTACGATAAAAATCTCGTAGAATTCCGTCGGCAGATCCTCTTCCGTATGCAGGAAATGCATTACCTGCCCGACAGACCAGACCCCGGGTACGGTGATGATATTCTTCTGCACCATGCGGCCGGCACTGTCCTCGGGATAGGACAGTCCTTCCTCTACCGCCAGCCTTTCTTCATCAGGCATCGCCGCAATAATACGCTCGCGGTCCGGCTCATCAATATCCTCAAGAACATCAACCGCGTCATCGCTTTCAAGCTGGCTGATGACTTCGACCACATCCTTGTCATCCATTTTGCGGATGACCTGGTCAAGGACGGTATCATCAAGCTCTGTCAGGATTTCAGGATCAAGTTCAGGACCGAAATAGGCGGTCAGATGCCTGCGGTCATCTTCGCCGAGATGTTCAAAAATACTGGCAATATCCGCAGAATGCAGCGGTTTGAGAAGATGTCCAAGCCGGGCGGTATCGCCGGTTTCCAGCGCGTCAGAAATTTCCCCTATCAGGTCCGCCGTTATCTCGAACACGTCCTGATGAGGTAATTCTCTTTTATTATCCTTGCTCATAGAATCATGCATTTTCATGACAGCCCGAAATGAGTGACACCCTGATGTCAGGTATGGAGTTTTTACCCTAGCAGGTCAAGTGGTTATCAGGAATGTGCGGATAAATACCGTTCCATGAGCGTCGCCAGCCATACCGGCGTTTCCGCCATCGGAAAATGACCGGAATTGGATATAACTTCAAGAGTGGCCCCGGGATAATAGTCAAGCAATGTCTGTCTCATTGCCTGTTCGGTTATCGCCTGATCATATTCCCCGACCAGCACCAGAAGCGGGGTCGGATTTCCCCGGACTTCTTCGGCAAAGTCAGTTTCTGTCCAGGCCAGCATATAGTCATGAAAAGCGGCAGTGATCGTGGTTTCATGAGACCGCCGGACGATATAATCATACCAGCCCGGCGACAGGCGGGCGCTGGTAAGAAAATTCAGGATAGCCAGCCGGTTCCCGTCATTCTCCGTCGCCCCGTGGAACAATGCCCGGCCCTCCTCGTCCAGCGGCGACCCGCAGGCCGGAACCGGAGTGATCGCCACCGCTGACTTGACCCGGCCCACAGCCCGGCAGGTGATTTTCTGAACCGCCATACCGCCCATGGAATGGCCAACAGCATGAAATTTTTTCCAGCCGAGAGCATCCGCCAGCGCCATGGCATCCCCGGCAATCCGGTCAATGCTGTGATCGCCCGCCAGACCCATTGATTTGCCATACCCCCGGTAATCCATAAAGGCATAGGTGAATTTCCCGCCATCAAGATAGGGCAGCATGGCCTCATAGGCGGTATAATCACCCCACCAGCCATGAAGGATGATAACTTTTTCCGGCCCCGAGCCAAGCAGCGTATGACCAATGATTTTATCTGCCATGATGATCCCTCACTTCACTTTTTCAATATCTATAATCTGCCCCTGCTCCGGAATGATGCAGCCGGAACAGCCGGGAACAATTTCATTTTTCTTATGATGATAGATAATTATTTTCCGGGCTGACGGCAACATATTATTTATTTTTGCCTTGCGATAAAACCACGGCGTAATGAACAGCATGTCAAGCTGGGGCAGATTCTTCAGAATGCCGGTATCTTCCGTGTCACCGGTAAAGAACAACTGCCGGCCATCCCATTCCACCAGATAGGAATAATGTTCCGTGTGGGCAAACGGGCTTTTCCGGGGCATTATTCTTATCGGGCCGACTGTAATCTTGTCCGAGAGTTTAACCACCCTGTTTTGCGGCAGCGGTATCGTAACTTCCCGGGGACCTACTATCTTCCAGTTCTGATAAACAAACAGCATGGGGTCAAAATGATCCTTGTATCTGTTGGAGACAAGAGACAGAACCGTACCGGTTACCGCCTTGAAAGGAAAAACATAGGTCATGCTGTCATAGGCTCCGGATTTATAGGGAAAATCCGTCATCAGGCTATACTCGCCATCTCTTATCCAGAAGGCTTCATTGCCGATAAACATTGCCTCCATCGATTTGGACATGGCATTCATACTGAAGAAAACAGTTATAAAAAATAACACAAGCGGCCCTGCCGTAATTTTAATCCGGTTTTTCATTGTGAACACCCCGCTATCTCAATATTTATATGGTCCAGTTTACATGAAAATGGCCAAAATGGACATCATTAATCCTCTCCATCCGCCAAAATGACCTTTCATCCTGTTCAATCGCCCTTTCATCGCAAAGGAGTTACTTTTCATTATTCTGTCGAATATCATGAAAATGTAAGAAATTCCGTGTAACAGGATAATTAATGACTTTACCTCTAAATAGCCAGCAGACCCCGGATATTATCGACAGATCCTCCGTAGGGACGGCATTGGCAGGGCGTCCCGGCAATCATCACACAGCTTAAGCCGGATGCCCTGCCTGCTGTCGTCATCCCCTCCCACGCAATCGTTGCAAAAAATACCCCCCCCCCGAATTATGGTGGAAGAATTATGGTGGAAGAATTATGGTGGAAGAATTATGGTAGATAAATAGCGTTGGCTTGCCCGGGCTCCGAGCTTTGAAAAGGTGGATATTGGATCAAAAACTGAAAAACCTT
>JALUWZ010000193.1 GCA_027019205.1 Emcibacter sp. | reverse complement strand
GGCAACAGCATCAAGGGCAAGGACCGTCCCGGACAGGGCAGCATGGGCAAGGGCGATATATAGCCCGGCGGAAAAACATATAACCGCCATTATCATCGCAATCTTCCGATAGCGCCAGACTATCATAGTGACCCTGCGCGGGAACTGAATGAAGAGCTGGGTAAGGTCCGCCAGCACCAGAAAGGCCAGAAGGACAATCACATCCGCCACCGCAAGCAGAATCAGGGCAATTTCGGAAGGATTCGGCATCATATTGTCCATAACAATTAATCCTAAGGGAAAGGATAGCATATTTTCTATGCAAATGCCGTATTCCCTGTGCAATATATGCAGAAATTCAGGCGAGCAGGTTACGGAAGATCGCCGGCAGGGCGGCAGGCAGATTTTCAATATGGGGGATAATCGCCCCGCCGCCCGGACCAAACAGATAGGGGAAATAATCCCGCGCCCGGTCATCAACGGTGACGCCAAAGACGGCAATCCCCTGTTGGCGCGCCTCGCGAATGGCCATGCGGGTGTCCTCAATCCCGTAGCGCCCCTCATAATGATCCAGATCATTCGGCTTGCCGTCACTGATCAGCAGCAGCAGCCGGTGATGATTGGGACGGTCGGCCAGCTCACCGGCCACATGACGGATTGCCCCGCCCATCCGGGTATAATATCCGGGCGTGAGGGCAGCAATCCTCTTTTCCACACGGGGTGACATATCTTCGTCAAATTCCTTCAGGCAATCGACCCGGACATTGCGGCGCGTCTGCGATGAAAAACAGTATATCGCGTTATCATCACCGCTGGCCTTCAGACCAAGAGCGAGGGTTAGAAGCGCCTCTTTTTCCACATCAAGCACCCGTCTGCCGCCAACCCAGGCATCGGTGGACAGCGACACGTCCGCCAGAATAGCTGCCGCAAGGTCGCGGCTTTGATTACGGATATCGGTATAAATCCGGTCACTGCCCTCACCCGTGGCATGGATATCACAGCGCGACCTGATCACGGCGTCAATATCCAGCTCCTTGCCGTCCTGCTGGCGGGGAAAAGTCTCCCGCCGGGGGCGCAGGGCCTCAAACTGGCGCTGGATACGCCGGATGCGGCGCCTCGTCGCATCATCAAGCGGGGTGGCCTGATCTTCCTCCTGCGCCCGGGCGGAAAAAACCGCGCAGAAATTCTCCCGGTATCCCGGCAGGCGATAGTCCCATTCGGGGTAGCTCTGTTCGGCGACCACAGGTGAGCTGTCAACCCCCTGCCCGGCCACCGACATATCAAGCTTGATGGTTGAGGCGACGGTTTTCTTGTTGCGGCTCAGCGACATCTCGTCGAGATCATCAACCGCCGACTGGACATCTTCATCCTCGTCGCCGTCAACCCCGCGATTGACATTGACCATTTCCGCCACCGAGATCACTTTTTCAAAACGGTTCAGGGCCAGCGGGTCTTCTTTTTCAACCTGATCATTTTCTTCCCTGACCGCCGCATGTTTGCGGCCATCCCGCAGGTCTTTGAAGGCATCCAGGGCCGTCGCATCTTCCTCCCCGGAGTCAGTCGATGCGGCCAGGACACCGGCACTGAGATCAACCTCGCCCCACAGGGGAACGGCGAGAAAGCTTTTATACTTGCGGGAGATTTTCGGGAATTCCGGCAGGTTTTTATTGGCAAGTATCAGATGAACCAGATCAACAGCCTCTTTATGGTCGTCGTCCGTGGCAAACAGCAAATCCCTGATCAGCTTTTCGAGCCGCGCCTCGTGAAACGGCAGCCGGCGTAGCGGGCGGGCCTGCTCCAGCGCCGTACAGAGGCCGGTATATTTGCGGGCAAGCCCCGGATATTTTTGCAAAACTCTCTCTGTCGTCCGCCACGCACTGGCAAAAACTATCAAATCTGCATGTAACGGGTTTTCGGGCCTTATATCCGCCTTCCCTCTATCCTCCGCCAGAAAGGCGGCAAGCCAGATATAGAGATCACGATTCAGATATTCCTCCGGAAAGATATCAATGGTTTCGGGCAGCAGCAGGCTGTCGTGATCGCGCCGCGCCCCCTCAATCCGCTCATGGTCCATGCCAAGCCGCATGCGCCACGGCAGGCGGTGACTGCGCGAGGTGGCACTGACGCTTGAGACATCAATGCCCGGATCACCGCCGATCGTCCGGAAGAAAACCGCGATCATCTGGCGGATGTCTTTCAGATGAACCGCAGAATCCACATGATGCGGATAGCTCGACTGCCCCCGGACCAGACGGTGCCATTTTTTTCCGACCATCTCTTCCGGTTCAAACAGGTCAAACATCAGCTATCCAGCAAATCTCTGTCATCCAAAGGTTGCGCGCACGGCTTCCATCAGCCCGTCTTTGGCGCTCTCGTCATCGCTCAGCGGTTCAATCAGGCTGGCCTGCACGGCCTCCAGCGGGGCAATCCCCGCCATCATCAGGGTCGCGCAATAAACCAGCAGCCGGGTTGACGCCCCTTCCTCAAGATCAAGGTCTTTCAGGTTGCGGATGCTGCGGGCAAGATTAACCAATGGTACAGAACGCGCCCGGTCAAGCCCGGTTTCCTGACAGATGATTTCTACCTCCTGATCGGCGGGCGGATAGTCAAAATGAATACCGATAAAGCGCTGCCGGGTGCTGGGCTTGAGGGACTTCAGGATATTCTGATAACCCGGATTATAGGAGATCACCATCATGAAATCATCAGGCGCCGCGAGCAGTTCTCCGGTACGTTCCAGCGGCAGCAGACGCCGGTCATCGGTCAGGGGATGCAGGACAACGGTAACATCCTTGCGCGCCTCGACCACCTCGTCAAGATAGCAGATGCCGCCATGCCGCACCGCTTTTGTCAGCGGCCCGTCAGCCCAGACCGTCTCCCCGCCCTTGAGCAGATAACGCCCGGTAAGGTCCGCCGCCGTCAGGTCATCATGACAGGCCACCGTCGTCAGTTCCAGACCGAGCCGCGCCGCCATATGGGCGACAAAACGGGTCTTGCCACAGCCGGTCGGGCCTTTAAGCATAACCGCGAGTCCCTTGCGGCAGGCGGTTTCAAACAGCGCGCATTCATTGGCGGCTGGCATATAAAAAGGAATCTTCTTGTCATTCATCATTCATACCCTGTGTATGTCGTCCCCGCGTAAAAAAGACGGAGACAGATAATACTGTCCCCGTCTTTGCTTAAGGTCAAACCTTTTTGGCTAGTTGATGGTTGCCTGTTCCTCTTTCCCTTTGGAAAAAATTGAATAGACAAACAACAGCACCGCCAGCACCACCACCAGACCGGCCCCGAGCCGCATCCAGTAGAACAACGCCAGCTGATCCTGAACTTCCATATAATTCATCCCCATAACCCGTTCAAGATGGACCTGCAATACCCCGGCGATAGTCAGGATGAAGGTCATAAAAACCATGCCCGAGCTCATAATCCAGAAGCTCCACATATTGAGATTCTGGTTATAGGGCTGCATCCCGCGCAGATGCGGCATGGCATAGGTGATAATCGCCAGATTGATCATCACATAGGCCCCGAAGAAGGCCAGATGGCCGTGGGCTGCGGTGATCTGGGTGCCGTGGGTATAGTAATTTATCGGCGCCAGCGTATGCATAAAGCCCCAAACCCCGGCACCAAAGAAAGACAGGACCGTACAGCCCATAACCCACAGCAACGCAGCCTTGTTGGGATGGTTGCGGCTGCTCTTTCTGATGATATAGAAGGCAAATATCACCATGGCGAGGAAGGGGAATACCTCCATGGCAGAGAATATACTGCCGAGCCATTGCCAATATCCCGGGGTGCCAATCCAGTAATAATGATGACCGGTGCCAAGGATCCCCGAAAACAGCGCCAGACCAACAATCACATATAACCATTTTTCAATAACCTCGCGGTCAACGCCGGTCATCTTGATCAACAGAAAGCCGAGGATCGCCGCCAGAATAAGTTCCCACACTCCTTCAACCCACAGATGGACAACATACCACCAGTATAATTTATCCAGTGACAGATTGGCCGGGTCGTAAAAGGCAAACAGAAAGAATAGCGCAAGGCCCCATAATCCCATAGTCAGGATAGTGGCAATCACCGTGCGTTTGCCGCGCAGCATCGTCATGGTGATGTTAAAGAGGAACATCAGGGCAACCACAACAATGGCCGCCTTGATCCATGTGGGCTGTTCAAGGAATTCACGGCCTTCATGAATATGAAACAGATAGCCGACAACCGCAGCTGCTGCGCCGAACAGGAACAGCCAGAACTGAATCCATGCCAGTTTCGGGCTATAGATTTCGGTCTCGGTCTCTTCGGGCAACAGATAATAGGCCGCGCCGAAAAAGCCCATCAACAGCCAGACGATCAGCGCGTTGGTATGAATCATCCGGATGATGTTAAATGGCAACACCACTGACAGAAAATTCGGGAAAACATATATTGTTCCGGAGATTAATCCTCCCAGAACCTGGGCTACGAACAGGCCCATCGCCGCTATAAAATAGGGATAGGCCAATTTTTGTGTTTGATATTTCATGATATTTTCTCCCTCATTCTTCCGGCTTTGGTGGCCAGTTTTGCGTATCAATCGTACTCACCCATGCAAAAAAGGCGGCAAGATCATCATATTCCTGATCCGTCAGGTTGAATTGCGGCATTTGCCGGCGGCCTTCTATGCCGGTTGGCATCGCGTCCATCCATGCCTGCAAGGCCTCACGCCCGGCCTCGGGGTCCTCGTCACCACCAAATTTTATCCACACCCTGCCGAGTTCCGGGGCAAAATAGGCCCCCTCGCCCAAAATGGTATGGCAGTCAATACAGGCGTTCTTTTCCCATACTTTCTTGCCGCGTGCGACCGCATCAGTCAAAGTTGCCGCGTCTGTACTCTTGTTGACGATATACCAATGACTCTGCGCCGTCAGAGCGACAAATATCACGAAAAAGAAGATCGTTCCGCCAAAGAAAATATTCCGTGCGGCTGTCTTCGTTAATCCTTCCGACATAATAGGTTTCTCCTGCCCGTTATCATTCCAGAAGAAGGTAGCATATTATGCCCTTTCCGGCACCATAAATCCCGGACGATCAGACCTATATACCCCTCCATTAAAAGATACTAACAGAATACATCTTTAAATGGCCTTGATCCAGATCAATTTACTCACGGTAAAATTAAAATTTTATTCATGCAATTTTTATTTTTTCGGGGTAAAACTCATAGAAAATCAACCAGATAGTGAATAGATGACCTCTAGAGAAACAACTTTTACATTTGGCCCCCCGGATGGGAAGCAGCAGGTCGGGATAATCCACCATCCCGAAGAGGGTGCGGTAAATGTCGGATTGCTGATTGTTGTCGGCGGGCCGCAATATCGCATCGGCGCCCACCGCCAGTATGTTCATCTGGCCCGTTATTGTGCGGATCAGGGTATCCCGGTGATGCGTTTTGATTATCAGGGTGTTGGCGACAGCGGGGGCAGCTATCCGGGCTTTGAAAATGTCGCCGGGGATATTCACGGCGCGATTGAAGAATTTTTGAGGCAGGTTCCGGGAATTCAGTCGGTTGCTTTATGGGGGCTGTGCGAGGGGGCGTCGGCGCTTCTGCTCGGCGGGGCAGACCATCCGGCAGTGTCGCGGGTCATTCTGGCAAATCCCTGGGTCCAGTCCGAGAGCGGCCTGGCCAAAGCCTATGTCAAACATTATTATCTTGACCGGCTGAAAAATCCGGACTTCTGGCGCAAGATATTTTCCGGACATCTTGACATCATCACTGCCGTGAAAGGGTTTCTGTCAAATATCAGGCG
>JALUWZ010000192.1 GCA_027019205.1 Emcibacter sp. | reverse complement strand
CGACATAACCGTTTCTGTCAATCTTGACGGTGCGGGCAAATATGATGTCGAAACCGGCATTGGTTTTCTTGATCATATGCTGGAACAGCTCAGTCGTCACAGCCTGATGGATATAACCATCCGGGCGAAAGGGGACCTGCATATTGATTATCATCATACGGTTGAGGATGTCGGAATTATCCTTGGCCAGGCGGTAAAGCGGGCGCTGGGTGATTTGCGCGGCATCAGCCGCTATGGTACGGCGATCATCCCGATGGATGAATGCTGCAGCCGGGCGTCAGTCGATATTTCAGGCCGGCCTTTTCTGGTCTGGCGGGTAACCTTCAGCCGGGCAAAACTCGGGGATATGGATACTGAATTATTTCAGGAATGGTTTCGGGCCTTTGCCTTTGGGGCCGGCCTTACCCTGCATGTGGAGAATTTATACGGTGAAAATAACCACCATATTATTGAATCCTCATTCAAGGCCCTGGCCCGCGCCCTCCGTCAGGCCATGGAAGCTGACCCGCGTATGGCCGATATCCTGCCCTCGACCAAGGGGGTGATCGGGGACAAGTCGGATGTGTCATAGGCGGGTGCTATGTCGGTAGCCATCATTGATTACGGATCAGGAAATCTCAGATCCGCAGAAAAGGCGGTTGAACGCTGCTTACGGAACCGTGGGGACAGGCGGGCCGTTATGGTGACCTCGCACCCCGAAGATGTCGCCGGGGCCGATCATATTATCCTGCCCGGCGTCGGGGCGTTTGGCGACTGTATTCGCGGGCTGAAAGCATTGGACGGCATGGTTGACTGTCTGGAGCAACAGGTGATAAAACAGGGGCGGCCTTTCCTTGGTATTTGTGTGGGGATGCAGTTATTGGCCTCGCGCGGTCATGAACATGGCACCCATAAAGGGCTGGGCTGGATCAGCGGTGATGTCAGGGCGATAGAGACGGACGGAAAACAAGACCTGAAAATTCCCCATATGGGCTGGAACCAGATAGAGATCATGCCCGGCTATGCCCGTCATCCGTTATTTGCCGGAATTACCGGCGGGGACCATGTCTATTTTGTTCATAGCTACCGGTTTGAAGTTGAAAATGGTCAGCAGGTCATGGCCCGGACGGAGTATGGCACACCCCTTGCCGCGATTATCGGTCGGGATAATATCGTTGGAACGCAGTTTCATCCGGAAAAAAGCCAGAAGGTTGGCCTGCGATTGATAGAGAATTTTCTGGGCTGGCGGCCCTGACCAATTAAATGATTAAACAGAGATAGATTATGTCCGAGAATAGCATAGAACGTGACCAGAATCCCCCCCGGCTTGAGGTGGAGCTTGTGGAAAATCTCGACAATGTCGAATTGATGCAGCTTTGTGATGTCACCCGCGAAGCCATTTCGGTCGGGGAGAGTTTCAGCTGGCTGACCATTCCCGAGGAAAAGGTTCTCGAAAGCTACTGGAAGGGCGTGGTTCTGATGCGCGAACGCACCTTGTTCCTGCCGAAAATAGACGGGCAGATTGCCGGGTCCTGCCAGTTGGTTCGCCCGCCTGCCAGCAATGAGGTCGGGGCCTTCCGGGCCGAGATCGTCAATTTCTTCCTTGCCCCCTGGGCGCGCGATTATGGCCTTGCCAAGGAAATGGTCAGCCGGGTCCAGGATTACGCGATTATTCATGGCTGCCGGTCGCTTGAAATTTCCGTACGGGCCGATCAGCTGGCGGCAATTTCAATCTGCGAATGGCTTGGCATGGAAAAATGGGGCATAAAAAAACGCTTTGCCTTTGTCAACAACCAGTTTATTCCGGGTTTTTTCTACGCCAAGGATCTGGATTAAATGCTGTTATTTCCCGCGATAGATTTAAAGGATGGCCAGTGCGTCCGCCTGCTGAAAGGCGAAATGGATCAGGCCACGGTCTTTAACGACAGCCCGGCGGATCAGGCGATGAAATTTGCGGCGGCGGGCTGCGCATGGCTGCATCTGGTGGACCTGAACGGCGCCTTTGCCGGCAAGCCGGTCAATGCGGCGGCAGTTGAGGCGATTCTTGCGGCGGTCGATATACCGGTGCAGCTTGGCGGCGGCATCCGTGACCTCAAGACCATTGAAAGCTGGATCAGCCGGGGGCTAAAGCGGGTCATTCTTGGCACCATTGCCCTGCGAAGTCCGGAAATTGTTATGGAGGCGGCCAGGGAATTTCCCGGCCATATCGCCGTCGGCATTGATGCCCGGGCCGGGCAGGTCGCGGTTGAGGGCTGGGCCGAAACCTCGGACATCAGCGCCCTCGACCTCGGGCGGAGGTTCGAGGATGCGGGCATCTCGGCGATTATCTATACCGATATTGATCGTGACGGCATGATGGAAGGGGTTAATATCGCGGCGACCATTGACCTCGCCCGGGCGCTCACCATTCCGGTGATTGCCTCTGGCGGTCTGTCGTCGCTGGATGACCTCCGGGCGCTAAAAATGGCGGCGGCACAGGCGAATGTTAAGCTGGAAGGGGCGATTTCGGGCCGGGCGCTCTATGACGGCAGGCTGGATATTGCTGCGGCCCTTGCCCTGCTGGCGGAGGAGGGAAATGCTTAAATCACGTGTTATTCCCTGCCTTGATGTCAAGGATGGCCGGGTGGTCAAGGGGGTCAATTTTGTCGGCCTGAAAGACGCCGGTGATCCGGTCGAACAGGCGATGATCTATGATCATGCCGGGGCGGACGAGCTGTGTTTCCTTGATATTACCGCATCGAGTGACAGGCGGGGGATATTGCTTGACGTGGTGCGGGCCACGGCGGAGAAATGCTTTATGCCGCTGACCGTCGGCGGCGGCGTTCGCACAGAAGAAGACGTGCGCGCCCTGCTGCTCGCCGGGGCCGACAAGGTATCGGTGATGACGGCGGCGGTACAGCGTCCCGAATTGGTGCGCGAACTGGCGGAAAAATTCGGCTCCCAATGTATTGTCGTGGCGATAGATGCCAAATCGGTCGGTCCTGATAAATATGAGGTCTTTACCCACGGGGGGCGGACGGCAACCGGTATTGATGCGGTGGAATATGCGAAACTTGTCGCGGATTACGGGGCGGGGGAAATCCTGCTGACCTCAATGGACCGGGACGGCACCAAAGCCGGATTTAACCTTGAACTGACAAGAGCCATCGCCGATAATGTCCCTATCCCGGTGATTGCCTCCGGCGGGGTCGGCACGCTTGATCATCTGGTGGAAGGGGTCAGGGACGGTCACGCGAGCGCGGTACTTGCCGCCTCGATCTTTCATTTCGGGGAATATAGCATCGGCGAGGCGAAAGACTATATGGATAAATCCGGTATTGCGGTAAGGATATAGATATGGACAAGATGGAAATACTGGACAGGCTTGAAACGGTCATCGCCTCCCGCAAGGGCGGCGACGCGGACAAAAGCTATGTGGCGAAACTGTTCAAAAAAGGCCGCCAGAAAATCGCCCAGAAGGTTGGCGAAGAAGGCGTCGAGTGCGCCCTTGCCGCCGTTATGGGAGACCGGGACGAGATAATCTCTGAATCCGCCGACCTGCTGTTCCACCTGATGGTCCTCTGGGCAGATGCGGGGGTCAGCGCGGATGATATTTTCGACGAGCTTGCAAGGCGCGAGGGGGTGTCCGGGATAGAGGAAAAGAACGCGAGAGGGTGAAATTTGACATTATTGTTCATTGACTTTACAGGGACTTAATATGACTAATTTATCTGAAAATTTTAAAATCAAGCTAAACCAAAATTTGTGGGGACTGTTGATTAGCCTTGGTTTTCTTGGGATATCGGAATATTTCAAGCTTTGTGTATTATTTTGGCTTTCTATCATCCCTGCAATAGCAATGATTTTATCAATTTGTTTTACAACATATGCATACACGAAAAATTATTTAGATAAAAAGAATGTCCAAGAAAATTGATTTAAATATAATCGAAACCAGGCAGAAATAGGGATAGTATACTATTTAATCTTGGAAATAGGCGCAGCACTGGCGTCAGAGATCATTTGATCTTTGGCCCGGACGTTTATCTGATCGGGAAGGGACGCATTCATTGTTGCCATTTTAAGTCCCCGTGAATATGATCAATTCATTTTACGGTAATGGAACAGGACCAAAATACATGACCTACGATTCTGAAAATATATTTGCCAAAATCCTGCGCGGGGAAATTCCCTGTGACAGGGTTTATGAGGATGAATTTGCCCTGGCCTTTCATGATATAAATCCCCAGGCCCCGGTCCATATTCTGGTCATTCCCAAGGGCGACTATGTCAGCATGACAGATTTCAGCGCAAATGCCCCGGCGGAGCTGATTGCCGGGTTTTTTCGCGCCGTCGGCCATGTCGCCCGCGAACAGGGGCTGGAACAGCCGGGCTATCGCATCCTCGCCAATAGTGGCAGTGACGCCCATCAGGAAGTGCCCCATCTTCATATCCATATCTTTGGCGGCAGGAAGCTCGGCCCGATGCTGGCCCGTTAGTCTCCCGGATTTCAGGGATTAAAAACTTCAAAACAGGGGCCTGCTCCGTTATATTATTTCACGGCAGCAGAGAAATTAGAACATAATAATATAAAGAATATTTTTTGCTTGAAATGCTGATTTTGCCCCATATATAGCGGAATATAAGGACGGGTCAATGTAAAGCGGGTAAGAATATGCTGCCCGGTTTTAATGAAGGAAAAGAAGATGTCGGCTAAGGATGATATGATCAAGGCGCCACTGGCGGTTGTGGAGGGCTGGCAGGATATTCCGGTGCCTGATTTACAGAAGCTCTATCGTTACTGGCTGAAGAAAAAAGGTGACCGTGATATGCCGCGCCGGGCCGATATACATCCCGATGAAATAGCCGGTCTGTTGTCGGGGATTGTTCTGGTCGATGTGGAATATGATCCCGTGCGGTTTAAATTCAGGCTTGTCGGAACCGATGCGGTTCTTGCTCTGGGGCAGGACCTTACCGGCAGGTATCTCGATGAATTCCTGTCAAGGGCGACCATACAGGACAGGTTCCAGTGGCTGATTAACCATAAGACGTCATATTATGCCACGTCCCGGCTTGACTGGATTGACAGAAATTTTCAGGAATATCACGTTCTCGGGCTGCCTCTGGGCGGGGAGCAGGGAAGCGTGAATATGATCCTCTGCGGGATAATCCCCTTCTTTGAAACGACTTGACAGCCCTGTTTATTTACTTTTCTTTTTGGCGGTTCGCGCCTTATAGGCCCGTATAGTGGCGTTCATTTTATTGGCAACCTGGGTTTCCAGCACATAGGCCGAGTCAAACAGACGGTCCCAATCGGCAATCTGGTCCTCTGTTGCGACATCGCCCACGGCCTGTTTTTCGGTGGCAATACAGTTCTGAAAATTCTTGATGGCGGGCTGAAAATCCTTTTTTATGGCTTTCAGGGCCTTGAGGATTTCTTCCTTTGCCGCCGTCTTGCCGTCCGGTATGGCCGGGGCCAGCGGCGCCCTGCAGGCGGTTTCGGCACTGGCCGTTGCGCTCAGGGCAAACAGAATAATAACAGATGTAAATAATGTATGTTGTAAAGACATTTTATCCTCGTTTCAGATGAAATTTCTGGTAATTTTCGCCGAGAAAGCCCCCCGGGTCAAGTTAAATATCATGGCCCGGTTATAACCTGTCGGCCAGATATTGTTTCAGGTCAACATCCGGCCGCGCGCCCATATGGGTGATGACCTCGCTGGCCACAAGGTTGCCCATGCCGCCACAGGTCGCAAGGTCATGGCCGTGGCTGTAGCCATGCAGGAAGCCCGCAGCAAACAGGTCGCCGGCCCCGGTG
>JALUWZ010000191.1 GCA_027019205.1 Emcibacter sp. | reverse complement strand
GCTTCCGGGCTGGCCGGCGGCACGCTGTGTTTGCCCAGTTGCGAGAGATTTTTGTAAATATCTGTGGTCATGCACCTTCATTATAGCATTTTTAGTCAAATGTCATCAGGGAACCGTCCCGGCCCGGCTTTACGGGCAGGCCTGCATTCCAAAAGCACAAGTTTCGTCTTCAAACTGAAAAACCCGCCACTAGAGAAATACCAATGTAATTTCGGTGCCTACTCCGACCTCGCTTTGGATATCAATTCTTCCGCCGAGCAATTCTACAAAAACCTTGACCAGCGGCAGCCCGAGGCCGGTCCCCTGCTGGGCGCGCACAAGGTAGGAACCCACCTGACCAAAAGGCTGCATGGCAACCCTCAAACCATCCTCTGACATGCCTATTCCGGTATCTGTCAGGATTATTTCCGTCGCCCCGTCCGGCCTCTCCGTTGCCGAAAGGGTGATCCGCCCGCCCTTCGGGGTAAATTTAACCGCATTACTCAACAGATTGAGGAAAATCTGCCGGAGCATCCGCTCATCCGATAGTATCGGCTGCAGGTCATCGGAAATATTGACCGTGACGTCTATGCCCCCCTTTACCATGGAATGCTGGGTCAGGCGCAAAGACTGTTCAACAACATCCTGAAGATAGACACTTTCGATTGTCGTGGTGAAATTTCCGGATTCCACTTTTGACAAATCAAGGATCTGATTGATAATTTCCAGCAAATGATGGCCGCTTTCATTAATGTCCCGGGCATATTCAGATATTTTCTCCCGGGCAGCCTCACTCTCCGGCATACTGCCGATCAGATCGGAAAAACCGATAATGGCATTCAGTGGTGTACGTAGTTCATGAGACATATTGGCCAGAAATTCCGACTTGGCCCGATTGGCCTTCTCCGCCTCGATAAGGGCACGTGCCAGCTGTTTCTCTCCAACGCTACGCTCCTTCAGATAACGGACACGAAAAATAAAAAAGGTAATATTGACAAGAAGCATCACCAGACCGATTAATCGTATTAACTTTATTTCCCTGGGAAGATCTTCATTCCTGACTATAAGTGTCGCAGCCATTTGCCATTCCCCGCCCGGCACAGAAATTGGCAATATCATATTTTTATTGCCAAACGCCGCTGGATTGCCAAAAAATATCTTTTCCCTGCCTCCCTCCGCAGAGCTGGCCCGCAAAGAAAATTCATAATTATTATCCCGCATTCTGGCAGATTTAAACAATGCCCCTGTATCAATCATAACCGACACCAGACCCCAGAAACTTCCCTTGGGCCTGCCATTATTTTCATCTGCCAGATAGACCGGTTCCCGGGCAATAAATATGTCTTTTTGCAAATGAACAGAATGATAGGGTCCGTCCATTACCTGCTGTCCGGTATTCCTGGCCAGAAAAGACGATTCACCATGTGCCGATGATTTACTCAAATTCTCACCAATAACCTTCTTGAGTTTTTCAGGAGGAAAGGCATATTTCACCACCAGATCAGGGGCCACCGTCAGGCCGATAATTGGGGATTTTTGCTGAAACAGGCTCCGGACGAACATATTGAAATCTTTCGTGCCAATCCGGGGATTCACGGAAATATAGGCGGCCAGCGCACTTTCCTGAAAAAGGCTTTTACTCAGCTCATCCTCAAGTCTGGTCCGGGCCATGGTCAGCATATGCAACCTGTCCAGCTCTTCTTCCCGGCTGATATTTTGCCATTCCTGTTCCTCCGAATAGTAGGTGAAAAAAATTATTCCGATAGCAAAGGCAATACAAAGGACGATCATCCACAGGTAATCGCGGTATGCGATCATTCTGACAGTGCGCCGTATTGTTTTTTTTATCATAGCTAAAGGACAGAACCCTAATGACAGGAAATTTTTATGTTGCGTTTTTCGAGATATTTCTGGTGATAGTCTTCCGCCGGCCAGAATTGACCCGCCGGGGTAATTTCAGTAACAACCGGATCGGCCCATAAATCACTTGCATCACATAGGGCGCGTGACTTTTCAGCCGCCTGTTTCTGTTGGTCAGAATGGTAAAAAATTGCTGACCGATACTGGCTGCCATAGTCCGGCCCCTGCCGGTCAGGTGTTGTCGGGTTGTGAAAGCGCCAGAAAATATCCAGCAACTCCTCAAAGGTTACAACCCCGGGATCAAAGATAATTTCCACCGCCTCTGCATGGCCTGTCGCGCCCGTGCAGACCTGTTCATAGCCCGGATTTTCCAAATCTCCGCCACAGTAGCCTACGACTGTTGACCTAACCCCTTCGACCTTGTCAAGGTCCAGTTGAACACCCCAGAAACATCCTGCCGCAAATGTCGCTTTTTCCATATCCATCCACTCCGCCTATCTGAAACCTACCCTATTCAGCGCCAAACTGCAATTCATTACCTCTACAGCTTTTAATATCAGGGCGCCGGGTCCGGATTTTCCAGATGAATTTTATTCACCGCCTGCTCCAGCTCATCTGTCCAGACTGTATCAAAGGCAGCCATATTCTCCCGAAGCTGTGTCATCGTTGTCGCCCCGATGATTGACGCGGCGACAAAGGGCCTGCTGTCAACGAATTTAAGCGCAAGCTGCACCGGGGTCAGTCCCGCATCTTCGGCCAGCATCCGGTATTTGCCAATTGCCGCATCGACACCCGGCTTGGTATAGCGATCGGCAAATCCCGGAAATAATTGCTGGCGGCTGCCCTCGGGCAAGTGACCATTAAGATATTTGCCGCTCAGACTGCCACCACCCAGAGGGGAATAAGCCAGAAGGGATATATCTTCCCGCAGGGAAACCTCGGACAGCCCCTGTTCATATAACCGGTTCAGCAGGCTATAGGCATTCTGGACCGACTGCACCCGTGGCAGCTTGTCCGCCTCGGCATGATGCAGGCATTTCATCACCCCCCACGGGGTCTCGTTCGACAGGCCGATATGACGGATTTTACCCTGTTTCACCAGATCATCCAGCACGCCGAGCGTTTCGGAAAGCGGAATGCTGTCCTCTTCAACATTATGGATATAACCACGGGAATCGGCAAACAGATTCATCGGCCTGTCCGGCCAGTGAAGCTGGTAAAGATCAATATAATCTGTCTTCAGCCGTCTCAGGCTGCCCTCCAGTGCATGGATGATCTGTTGCCGGTTAAGGCGGGTAATATCGGCATCGGGGCGAAACCAGTTATCCATGCTGCGCCCGACCACCTTGGTACCGAGGATGATTTTGTCCCGCCCGCCGCGTTCGGTGAGCCAGTTGCCGATATATTCCTCGGTCAGGCCAAAGCTTTTCCGGCTGCGCGGCACCGGATAGAGTTCCGCCGTATCAATGAAATTAACCCCCTGCGCCACCGCATAATCCATCTGGTCATAAGCATCCTGCGACGTATTCTGTTCACCCCATGTCATGGTCCCGAGACAAATTCTCGATACCCTGATGTCTGTGCGTCCGATTTTATTATAATCCATCTGAAACCCGTCTCCCATATTTTCACAAGGATAAATATATGGGAGACCCGGAGGGATTTTACAAGATAATTAAACCGGCTGGCCTAAAATTTTATGCCGAGCAAAAACCACAGCTTCCTGACATCCACTTTCCAGCTGTCGGCATTATAATCAGCATATTTTGCCGCAACACTGTAATTCTTGTTGATTTTATAGGCCAGCAACAGGTCAAGCTCCTTGCCATAATCCGTATTGCCGAATTGCGAGGTAAATTTATGATAGGTCGCCAAAGCTTTCAGGCCATGCAACTGACCGCCAAATTTATAGATGCCGGTGAAATACAGATCCTCAAGTCCCGCCGCCGGTGTGGCAAGGAACTGGTCGGCCCAGCCATTGAATTTATGCAATGTTGCCAGCGGCGTCTTGAAGCTTGCGGTGCCGTTATTGTCACTGCCAAGCGATTCCAGACCGGCTTTTACCACGGCCCCGGAAAATCCGAGACCACCGGATATATTGAAATAATTCACCGAAAAACTGGCCGGATTATTATGGGCATCCGTCTGATTGGCATATTCAGCCTCATATAAAATATTTGTCTTGTCGGCAATTTTTGTTTTACCGGCAAAGCGGATGCCGAATGTGTTGCTGGAAAAGGCGGCAACAGACCGGTTATTCAGCAGATAGGCATAGGTCGTCAGCTTGCCGAATTTCAACCCGCTATATTCAACATTAAGCAGATTGGTCCGGGAAGCATGGTCCCCCGCCGGGCTGCGGTCACTGAAGATACGATTGACATTCCACACATAGGCATAGAATATTTTTGTATTGGGCAGGCTTTTGTTGACCACCGTCACCGCGTCAAGATTCTGGTCATCCTGACGCCAGCCCACGGTCCCGACAAAGCGCTGGGTCCCGAGATTTATTGACTGGCGGCCACCGCTGATCTTTGTCCCCTCTATCCCGCTGTAGGACAGATAGGCCTGATTGACTTCGGTCTGGCTCGGGTCGGCAATGACCGGATAGATCGCCCCCTTGCCGTTAAGGGTATTGTTATAATTCTCATTGGCGAGATTACGGGTATCCTCCATCTCAAGAACCCCGGAAAAGCCTTTAAAGCTTCCGGTTTTATAACCGAAACGGGTCCGCATGGTCAGTGCCGTGGCATTTTTGACAAAATTTGCCTGATCGACATTTTCATAACGAACCCGGACATTAAGGTAAATCCTGCCATCCTGTACCGCCTCCTGCAGGCTGTCCGCCGCAGAAACATTTTGCGAAATCATGAGAAGGACTGCGGTTGATGCCAGCAGACTTTTTCTGGAAATTTGGTGTATATATGCCATAAGTCGTTCCTCTTTCTTATATATTCGGGACCCTTTCTAGATATTCTACTGAGGGTCATTTAATTTGATAAAGATCAAGTTTCTGTTAAATAATTACAATTTTTCCGGGCAGCGTAAAAAAAGCGGGCCTTGCAAGCGGCAGATTTCCTGCCTACAGTGGCCGCAGAATGAATAGAGGATACCACATATGACATGGCTGACAATTCTGCCGCCGCTGGTGGCGATTACCGTGGTACTGTGGCGCAAGGAAGTCATTCTCGCCCTGTTTCTGGCAATTCTCACCTCCGAACTGCTGCTGTTACCCCACATGACCGCCCTCGCGCCCCTCTCGGGTTTTCTGGCCAGTCTCGACCGGATCACCAGGGTTTTTGCCAGTGCCGACAACAGCCGTATCCTGATCTTCAGCCTGATGATCGGCGCCTTGCTGTCCTATATCCGGGTATCGGGCGGGGTCAGCGCCATGGTGGAAATGATGATCGGCAGCGGCATCGCCAGAAGCCGCCGCTCTGTCGGGCTGCTGACCACCCTGACCGGCATTGTGATCTTCATTGAATCGAACCTGAGCGTCCTGACATCGGGGATACTGGCGCGCGGGTTGTTTGATAAATATGGCCTGAGCCGCGCCCGGCTTGCCTATATCATCGACAGTACCAGCGCGCCGGTCTGTATCCTGATCCTGCTCAATGCCTGGGGGGCCTATATTCTGGCCCTGCTCAGCGGGTATGAGTTCGAAACATCGGCTGTTGCCATATTATGGGGTACGGTGCCGCTCAATTTCTATGCCCTGGTCACGCTGGGCATGGTGTTCTATACCATATTGTCCGATCGGGTTTACGGCCCGATGGCCCGGAGTGACGCCAGCGCACAGGCCGACCCCGCAGGTCACTCTCTGGAACATCCCCCGACAAAAGCACGCTATATGCTGCTGCCGCTAATGACCATGATCGGCGGGATGATCGCTTTCATGTTCTGGACCGGAGGCGGCGATTTATCCCGGGGCAATGGCGCAAAATCAGTGCTTTATGCCACGGCACTTGCCTGCCTTGTCGCCTATGTCATGATGCTCATAAGCCGTAAATTCAGCCATATCCAGC
>JALUWZ010000190.1 GCA_027019205.1 Emcibacter sp. | reverse complement strand
GACATAGGGGGCGCCGCCCGGCATCAGCGATGAACTGTGATAGGCATAATTGAAATAATTGCGGCCAATCGCCGACATGCGCCGGACCATGCGGATATGGTCTTCTGCCCGAATGCCTTCCGGGGTTAGGGGAATCCGTTCCAGCAATCCTGTTTTTACCAGAATCCCGGCCATCAGGGAGCGAAATCCTGTCGCCCCGGCAAGCAGCGGATAGAGAAAGCTGCCCCAGCGGGCGAGCAGCCCGTCATAGCCGCGACAGTTGGGCAGTTCGAGAATCCTTTCCCCTTCCTCCCCGAACCAGTAGGGCTGTGTCGGCAGGCCGGTAAAATCCGGGCCGAAATCATAGGTAAGAGGTGTATCGGCCACAACGCTGCAATCCACCCGGTAGCCAAGTTCCTGCAAAATCCGTGCAGTATTGGGGCCGACGCCATATCTTCCCGCCTTGAATATCTGTGGTCGCTGGCCGATTCTCTGTTCAATAAAGTCTGTCAGGGTCGAGAGTTTGGCTTTTTCCAGAGCCATCGGCAGATTTCCCGCATATGAATTTACCCGGTTTACCTCTTCCTCATCAGGCGGGCTGACCCAGGGATGCAGATGCGCGCCGATCAGACATTCGCCCTTTTCAGCCCATTCGGCAAGAACAGCCACGGCCTTGTCATTTTCCATTACCGGATAATCAACGCAGTAGGTCGGAATGATATTATATTTGTGGAAAATTTTCTGGGCCAGATGCTGATGGGCAATATTTTCGGTTGACCGGTTGCTGCGGTTGAAGGCTGATGCCCAGTCAAATTCCTCTTCGGTATCTATCACCACCGTTAAAATCGGCCCGTTGTTATGGGGACAGGCCCTGTTTGTTCTTGATAACAAAATATTACTCCAAAAACCCGAGTATCAGGTGGTTATTGTTTAATCCGGCATGTCCGGTATGTTTTTTCGGCTCCATCATACATATTTATACAGTTTTTAGAATAATTTTTTATGGGGGGTCAGAGGAAGCTGTAGGGGTCAATATCGACCTGAATGATTACGCCGCGCCCATGGGGGCAGCGGTTCAGCCAGTCCCGCAGGATATTTTGCAGTCTGACCTGTTTTTCCGCCTTGACCAGCAGACGGAAACGATGGTTGCCCTTGAGGAAGGCCATAGGCGCCGATACCGGACCCAGCACGATGATCCCACAGCCTTTCGGGGCGCTGGCAGCCAGATGCCGGGCGCATTTGACCACAGGTTTATAGTCCCTGCCGGAGATAATAATTGCCGCCAGCTTGCCAAAAGGCGGCAGCATCTGTTGTTCGCGGGCGCGGGCCTCTTCAAGCAGAAAAGCCTGCCCGTCACCGGAAAGCAGGGCCTGCAATACCGGGTGGCCGGGGTCATAGGTCTGGAATAATACCCGGCCCGGCCTGTCGGCGCGCCCGGCGCGTCCTGCGACCTGTTCGAGCTGCTGCCAGGTGCGTTCCGCCGCCCGTGGATCACCGCCCGACAGCCCGAGGTCCGCATCAACCACGCCGACCAGGGTCAGCATCGGGAAATGATAGCCTTTGGTGACAATCTGGGTGCCGATGATAAAATCAACCTCATGCCGCTCAATCCGGCTGATCATGGCGTGCATTTCGGCGGCGGAGGATATTTCATCACTGGCCATGACCATAATCCGTGCTTCCGGGAACAGCTCGTGCATTTCTTCCGCAACCCGTTCCACCCCGGGGCCACAGGCCGCCATGCTGTCCTCTGCCTGACATTCCGGGCAGATGCGGGGGGGCTGGCAGGAAAAGCCGCAATGGTGACAGACAAGCCTGCCATTACTGCGATGCTCAACCAGCCAGGCTGAACAATGTGGGCATTCCATCCGGTGGCCACAGGAGCGGCACAGGGTCAGCGGCGCATAACCCCGGCGGTTGAGATAGAGCAGCGATTGCTCCCCCTGCGCCAGATTCTTTTCAAGCGCCTCTCTCAGCGGGTCGGACAGCCATGTGCCGGTCCGCGTCCTGTGGTGTCGCAGGTCAATCGCCGTCATGTCGGGCAGCAGGGCCTCCCCGTGACGTTCGCCGAGATAAAGCCAGTCATATTTCCCCGATTCGGCATTCAATATGGTCTCAAGCGACGGGGTGGCCGAGGCAAGAATGACCGGGCATGAAGCCTGCATGGCGCGGACTACTGCCATATCGCGCCCCTGATAGATTACGCCTTCTTCCTGTTTGAAGGTTGCAGAATGTTCCTCATCAACCACGATCAGCTTTAAATCCTGAAATGGCAGAAACAGGGCGGAACGCGCCCCGACCACTACGCGTGCTCTTTCTTTGGCCTGACCCTTGATGATGGCCCACCATGCCCGGCGGCGTTGTGCCGGGGTAAGCCCGGAATGCCAGACCACCGGCTCTGCGCCGAATCGCTGCTCGAAGCGGGTCAGCCACTGGGCAGTCAGGGCGATTTCCGGCACCAGCACGAGAATCTGTGCCCCCGGCATTTCAAGCGCCTCGGCAATGGCTTCGAAATAAACCTCGGTTTTGCCGGACCCGGTGATGCCCTCAAGCAATACCGGCTTGAAGATACGGGCCTGCACCATGTCCCGGATATGGCCGGCGGCCTTCTGCTGTTCCGGTGACAGGTCTGGCCCGGCATGTTTCGCGTCCGGCTCGGGGTAGGGGGGATCACCGCTGACAGTGACGGCGACCATCTGCCCCGCCCTGACCATGCCGCGCACAACCCCGCTGCCGACGGCGGCAAGCCCGGCCCATGTTTTCAGCTCCATCGGCATATCGCCAATCGCTGCGGCGACCACCGCCCTGCGGCCCCTGGTCAGCTTTTCCGGCAGCTTTTCCGGCAGATCGGCTGACAGGCGGTAAAGGGTTTTTTCCTTTGGCCGGTCAAAGGCCCGGGGGACGGTAACCGCTATTTTCAGCACGGCTCCGGGGGGGGAGAGGGTATATGATGCGACCCAGTCGATGAACTGCATCAACGTCCGGGGGAGCGGTGGCAGGTCGCGCCGCGCCAGAACCGGTTTTATTTTATCGGCGGCGATATCGCTCTGTTCCGGGGCCATGTTCCAGACCACCCCCTGCAGGCTGCGCTTGCCAAGCGGCACTGTGACGAAATCCCCTGCCTCCAGGGTCATATCGCCGTCTGCCAGATAATCAAACGGGCCGGACAGGGGCAGGGGCAGTAGCACCTGAATGCGCTCGGGATCAGAACCCATAAATAATTCCACAATATAACGCTGTTTTTTTCAGCCACTATATTATAAAACATGGGGGAGAAAATATTTTTTTATCACGAAAGGTTTTTGGAACATGAAGTTCTTTTTGGATACGGCGGAAATTGATGACATTCGGGAAATGGCCGCGACCGGGCTGGTTGACGGGGTGACCACCAATCCGTCACTTATCCTGAAATCAGGCCGGGATTATTTTGAGGTCACAAAGGAAATCTGTGACCTGATTGACGGCCCGGTCAGTGCCGAGGTCGCCGCCACTGATTATGACGGCATGCTGGCCGAGGCCGCCCGTATTTACGATATTGCGGAAAATATCGCCCTCAAGGTGCCAATGACTGTTGATGGCCTGCGCGCCTGCAAGCATTTTACCGACCGGGGCAAGATGGTCAATGTCACCCTGTGTTTTTCGGCGGCCCAGGCGTTGCTTGCGGCCAAGGCCGGGGCAAGCTTTATCTCGCCCTTTGTTGGCCGTCATGATGATGTCGGCTTTGACGGGATGCAGCTTATTGAGGATATCCGGCTGATCTATGACAATTATGATTTCGCGACTGAAATTCTGGTGGCCAGCACCCGCCATCCGATCCATATCATCGAAAGCGCCCGCATCGGCGCCGATGTAGTGACATTGCCGCCGAAAGTATTGCGGCAATTATTCAATCATCCGCTGACCGCTAATGGCCTTGCCGCCTTTGTCGCCGACTGGGAAAAAACCGGCCAAAGCATTGTAAAATAACATGGGTGAAGACCGCAAAAGAGTAACGGTAAAGAAAAAATCCCCGCCGGACGTGGATGAGGTGCGGGAATATCTGATGCTCAATCCGGATTTCTTTGATCTGAATCCGGACCTGCTGACCCTGTTAAAGCCCTCGCGCATAAAACATGCAGGGGGTGTGGTGGATTTTCAGGCGGTTCTGCTCGACCGGTTGCAACAGGAGGTCGCTGGGCTGAACAAGGCCCAGGGATCGCTTATTCAGGCATCGCGCAGCAATATGACAACACAGGCCCGCATTCATGCGGCGGTCCTCACCCTGCTCGAAGCCCGGGATTTTGATCATCTGTGTCATATTGTCGGCAATGACTGGGTTGATATTCTGCAACTGGACAGCATCACGATCTGTTTTGAAAAAGACAATGGGAGAAAGTTACCGGAAAATACCAATATCCGGCTGCTCGACCCGGGGGTGATTGGCAAATTCCTCGGGCATGAGACCACGGCCCTGCTGCGGGGGGATGTCACGGCGGCAGAGGAAATCCATGGCCCGGCGACCCCGTTGATCAAGGCAGAGGCCCTGATCCGGATAGAGGCGACAGATTATTATCCCGAAGCTATTCTGGCCTTTGGCAGCCGGGATGAAGGGTTTTTTACGCCGGGGCAGGGGACGGAACTGCTGCGTTTTCTGACCGCCGTCTTTCAGGCCCAGGTGAAAAATCTTCTTCCCTGAGGCCGGGCCTGCTATACTGTCCGCATGACTGAAAAACATCCGCCATATCCCGACTTGAAGCCCCTGTTTGATGGCTGGTTCGATTATCTGCTGACGGAAAAGCGGGTGTCGCGCCATACCTGTAATGCCTATCAGCGCGATCTCGGCTGTTTTTTCAGCTTCCTCAGTGATCATTTTGGCAAAATACCGGTCAGAAGTGATTTGCGGGATTTACGGACCAGCGATTTCCGGTCATTCCTTGCCCGGCGCCGCCGTGACGGGCTTGGCGCGGCTTCACTGGCCCGGACCCTGAGTGCCATCCGGTCATTCTTCAACTTTCTGCGCCGCAATGATATTCTGTGCAATGAGGCGATTGATGCGGTCAGCGCGCCGAAATTGCCGCACCGTCTGCCCCGGCCCCTTGACGAGGGAGCGGCCCGCAATCTTCTGACCATGGCGGCAGTCCGGAAAGACTGGGTCGGGGACCGGGATATTGCCGTGCTGACCCTGCTATATGGCTGTGGCTTGAGGATTTCAGAGGCGTTAAACCTTAACCGGGCAGACCTGCCGGACGGCGATATGCTGCGCGTCCTTGGCAAGCGGAACAAGGAACGGCTGGTGCCTTTATTGCCCGTGGTGCGCAGGGCGATAGAGACCTATATTAAAAGCTGCCCCCATGACTTGCCAATGGACGGTCCGCTATTCATCGGGGTGCAGGGCAGACGGCTTAATGCCCGTATGGTTCAGCGCATCATGGCGCGGCTGCGGGGCCGGTTGGGTTTGCCGCCGTCCGCCACCCCCCACGCCCTGCGTCACAGCTTTGCCACCCATCTGCTGACGGCGGGTGGTGATCTCAGGACCATTCAGGAATTGCTCGGTCATAGCTCGCTCGCCACTACCCAGCATTATACCGATGTTGATACCGCCTATCTGATGGACGTCTATAACAATGCCCATCCGGGGGCCCAAGATTAATCCAGCAGGTCGTCAAATTCGGCTTTGCCTCTGGTCAGGGCGGCCATGGCCCCTTTGACAACATCCTCGCGCGACAGCATGCCGGCATTCCATGCGGCAATATAATCAAGCCCCGCCGCCACGCTGTGATCCCGGCTGTGATTGAGCATTTCCTTGCTGCCGGTGACCGCCAGCGGCGACTGGGCGGCGATGCGGGTGGCGACGGACATCACATGGGATAGAAGCGCCTCATGGTCTTCTGCGACATGGGTGACATAGCCGGTGGCGCAGGCCC
>JALUWZ010000189.1 GCA_027019205.1 Emcibacter sp. | reverse complement strand
GGCGCAAACTCGATGGCGCGTTTCGCCTGCCAGAAATTATCGAGGGGGTTGAATTCAAGGACGGGATCAAGCAGGAAAAACATGCCGCCTGATTACAGCGTCACCAACTTTTGGGCATAGCTCGAAAGAACAGCACCGTCGCAATGGTTTTCAGAATCAGAGCGCTCTCCAGCCGCCAACCGGCGTTCTGAATATAATAGAGGTCGGCCGCCACCTTTTTGCGTGTTGCATCGGCCCCCGCAACATACCCGACCTCGATTTGCGCCAGCCCGCTGATCCCGGGCCGAATGGCGTGACGGGCCCGATACCCCGGAACCGTTTCCAGAAAAACACGGGCGTGTTCAAAATAATCGGGGCGCGGGCCAATCAGGCTCATGTCACCTCTGAGAACGTTGATGATTTGCGGCAACTCGTCAATCCGGCACCTGCGGATGATTCGCCCAAGCGGGGTAATCCGGTCAATTTCCAACGGATCGTCAGCGCCTCTGGATATTTCGGAGACATGGTGCATCGAGCGAAACTTATAGGCCCGAAAGGGACGGCAATCGCGCCCCATGCGCACTTGGCTGAAAAACAGCGGCCCCTTGTTCAGGAACGGGTTCATCACCCACAGCACCGCAACCAAAGGAACAAACAGCACCATAAGAGCAAGGTCCAGAGCGATGTCAAACGCCCGCTTGGTCGCCCAGAAAAAAAGCGAACCACCCGCCGCGGGCCGCTTTAGACCAACGGCAGGCTTGGCGGCAACGGCCGCATCCACAGAAAAATGATGATCAAACATGGCAGCGTCCAAAGCAGATACAAAAAACTTAATATGAAAACATCATTCCCCAAAAATGCGGGTATTTCAACCAGAAATACGTACCTCTCTCTACTGTTACATACGCTGCGGGCGCCCCAGCCCGATGGGGCGCCACCCGATCCCCGCGCAGACGGGCTTATTTAACCCGCGACAATGCGTTCTGGAACAGGCTCGGGCCCATTTCGGTTATCGACCGGTTCCAACGGGTTACCGGCTGCTCGGCGACAAAAATGATATCATTCGGACGCAGTTCAAGCCGGGTTGCCAACATCATGTTGGCGATATTCTGCGCATCCAGCTGATAGGCAGTGACCGAATCGCCTGCCCGGTTTCCCCGCAGCACGTAAATCTGCTGAACATTTCCCGTATTCGTCGGAATGCCTGCCTGTGAATAAAGGGCATCGGCCAGCGACGCCTTGTGGGCAAACGGCAGGGCAAAACGCCCCTGTCTTGTCACCTCGCCGGTCAGGTAAACATAGTCACGCGGCAAGGCGTCCAAGGCGGCTCGGGCATTGAAATTAGCGCGCTGCTCAGTTGCCCGCCCCCTTGCAATCGAGATCTCGGCCTGAAGCCGCCCCAACGCCTGCGCGCGGGCCGAGCTCTTGAGATTCATCAGCGTTATCTGCTCAGAAAAATAGGCTTGCGCGCGGTTCAAATCAAACGTCGTATCCACATAGATACTGTCCTGATCTTTCAACAATATCCTTTGCAGCTTGGCCTTGGCCAGAAAATCGTTCAACGGAATTTCATAAAGGTTGCCATCACGATAGAGGCGAATGGTCGTATAGTCCTGATCCTTGGCAACAATCCCACCCGCCAGTTGCAGCGCTTCGCCCAGATGCAGAGGCCGTAATGAAATCGGAACCAGCTTCGGCTGGGCCACCGCTCCGCCGACGGTGACCCGTTGCGACTTGAACGCCGAGATTTCGAGGCTGAAGGTCGGATTGATCTGGTTCTTGACCAAAGCCTTGAATATCTCGGCCTCGGCTTCATCCAGCGTCAGACCGGCAACATTGACGCGCCCCACATCGGGAATGGCGATCGCCCCGTCGTCCTGCACGGTATAGCCTTGGCGTTTGCTCTGTGCGGTCGGAAGGCTGGATATCTGTGCCGGAGCGCCGGAGAGTTTCTCGACCGTTGAGGTCGCGGTTGGCGTTGCCAACAACAGCACATCCGCAATCCCGATCCGGTAAGGCTCGGGCTTCAGCTTGGGGGGGATGCGCACGGTGGCGCTGCCGGGCCGTTTCTCAGGCGTTGTCACGGGGCTGGGTGGGGCGAGTGCTCTGGCAGATGCGGCAGGAGTTTCCGTCACGCTGTAAAAAACCCGCGGCAGGCGTTTGGGCGCGTAATGTGAGCGATTTGCCTTGGCGGCAACCCGCGCCGTAAGGGGAACGACTTTGACCGCAACCGTATCCGGTGTGCCCTTAGGCACCTCTTTGACAGATGGGGTGATGTAGGCGCTGCCACAGCCCGCCAAAAAGGCCAAAATCAGAAAAATCGACCGCCGCATCGAACACCCCCCTTGCAACTATATAATGTGATTGCTCTGCCAAGATGCACAAGTCAGGCGATTTTCACAAGAAAATTTGTCAAAAAAAACGGGCCAAATGGCCCGCTTTCATTTTCGTTGGCAACAGCCAAAACTCGATATCAGGTCCCTGAGGTCGAGGTCGCAGCCGATGATGCAGCTACGGCCGCAGCCACAGCAACGACGCCAAGCGCAATCAGCCCGGCGCTAGCTCCGGCGCCAAGACCGCCAAGGCCCAATGCAGGCGGCGGTGCCTGTGTCGACTTGGCCACGGTCAACGGCCGGATTGTCGTTTTTGCCTTTTCCCCCGCAAACGCACCAGTCGCCAAAAGGGCAGCAGATGCAAGCACAGCAGTTGCAGTAGTCAATCGATTCATAACAAATTCCTCTTTAATGTGTCGATCATTCAAATTGTAAAGAAATTCAGACTCCTGTCAATGGGGCCCCGCAACGAAACAACAAAATTCCAAACATTGGCCCAAAAAAGTGTCACCTATTCCACGTTGCCCCCCAAGCCCGAACGATCAGGGAACTAAAAGCTGCAGTGAGACGTAATTGATACGCGGTCCAACCCATTGACGGGACTGCCAAACTTCACCGCTCTTCCGGTCAGTCCAGAAATCGTTCTCAAAGGTTGAGCCCTTGCCCGCACAACTTTCTCGCAGATGCCATGTTGCATAAACGCGCTCGACAATGGTGATCTTTTGCGTGCCAATATTGCGCAAGGTGCAGGAATAATCGGCGCTGACGGGATGATTCTCTCCATTCAGCCAACGCAGTTTATGGACAAATCTCGACGGGTGACGCGGGTTTTTCAATGCTGCGCGCAAGGCAGTCGTATCGCTTTCCATCAAGTCGCCGGACAGACCACGGGTCTCGGCCAGCACGCCGTCTTTCAGGACCAGCATCCGCTGATCCGGAGACATCATGCTCAAAAACCCGTTGTTACGGCCAACAAGGCTAAGAGCAGAATAGGTCCCGGTTTTTTCCAGATGGGCCAGAATGAGCCGGGTCTTGATCCCGGCCAGCGCCGAACGCTTGAGCGACGGGGCGGAACGACCCTGTGCGCGCTTGTGAAGCACAAGTTTCAGCTTTTCTTTGAGAAAGCCAGAGATTTCTCCGAAACTGGATTTCCCCTCGGTCTTGGCCGATGAGCAGGCCGTAAGACCAAGACCGAGAACGATGAGGAGGATGGTGAGTTTTCGCATTGCCTATCTCCAGAACCTGCCCCAGCGGCGATGCAGGCGGTCGCCCTGGTAATCCTCAACAAGGCCATAGAGGCGATTGCGAACTTCCAGCCGCGCACCACCATCGCGCGTGAGGGGCTGTACGACTGACGTCAGCCGGCGGGTCGTTGGCTGACCCGTAATCCAGTTCAGCGGGATAGTCAGCCGCAGGCCCTTGTCAAAACTGCCCTCGCCAAACGTATGAGCGGACACATTTGTCAGGGTGAAATAGGCCCCGACCTTCCAGCCGTTGTCAAACACCCGGTCCAGCGTAAACGTCGCGCCGTAATCGCCGGCAAGGTATCGGCCAACATCGATCTGCCCGAAAAAGCCGTTGCCGATATCCCAATAGGCCGACGCATGGGCCGTGACCACGCCGTAGGACTGGAACCCGAACAACTGGTTGAAGGCGCGTTGTTTGACGGCATTGACCTCAACCCCCAGTGCAAATTTGCTGTCCACCGGCTTCCACAGGATCTCCGAGGACAGCCCGCCGTACATTTCCTCGAGATAGCCCACCGAAATCCGGCCATAAAGATTGTGCCCCGGACGGAAGAAATACTCGCCGGTCAGATATTCGATTGCCGGGTCACCCTGCTTGTCATAGAGTCCGTAATCCGAACGCACATGCCGCATGATCGAGTTGGAAACCCGAGTGACCGTGTTTCTGTTCCCGACGATTTTCTTGCGGACCGAGCCGCTCAACACAAATCCGGGAGCAATTTCGATTCGTCCCTTCAATCGCACCCCCAGATCGAAGCGAACCGGATTTGTCGGGTCAAACAGGCTGAGCTTTCCATATGGCCCAATCGACCATTTGGGAAAAGATATGGGGCTGGAAATCCTGTCTTGCCTGGGAATGTCAGCTGCCGCGTCAGAGATTTTCGCGCGGGCATATATCTTGGCGGCCGCATCCGGGTCATGCTCCAGCGTTTCGATATCGCGCCGCTTGAGGGCCACCGAGAGCACCGGGATCCCGTTGACAACCGGGACAATATGAAAGGTTTCAACCGAGGCCGGCATTGCACGGCTCATCGCACGGGCAACACGCCCGATGGCCTCGGGCACCGCGTCCAGACCGGTGTTCCGAAACCAGATCGTGGCGCTCTGTGCCTGGACCCGCAAGGCCTCAAATCTGAGATGTTCCTGCTTTAACAGCAGATTCATGTTCTGGCGCAAAATCCCCACGGCCTGCTTTTGTGAGGTCCAGCTGGTATCATAAGGCCCATCGTTTGGGCGCGCAAATACCGGCTGCGGGGCCGGACCGATCGAAGCGCCATTGATGGGCAGTCGCGGATTCAGCGCAACACTTCCGATAATGCCGACGCGGCTACCGTGCAAATAATAGGCCGAAACGCTGGCGCCGTTCCAAAGCCTGTAATTCAGGGAAAAGTTGAAGGGGATACGGTGTGTCAGGATGCCCGCGCCAACCTCGGTTGTGTAGGCATCCGACGAATATTCTGCCTTCAGAGTCAGGCCGTCAATCGGGGTTTTCCATTCGATCCCACCAAAAAATGCAGCCGGTCCGCGAAACCAGCGATTATAAGCTGGGATACCCCCAAGACCCAATGTTACCGTCGGACGCGTGTCAAAGCCCGAGCCCAGAACCCCCGACAAAGGGTTCCCGAAGCTACGATATGAGCCCAACCGCCCCCAGCCGATTCCGCCCGTGACTTTCAGGCGCGCGCCCAGCGATTTCGTCGCCACCAGATATTCGCTGGAGTACCACCCGGTTCCCAAAACATCGCGCAGGCCGACTGAAAGGGCCGGCAGATAACCACGCTCGGGCGTGATCAGATAGCTGAGATCAAGGCTTCGGTCGTAATTGAACGCAGGGACCCCATGCGCCGAATAGCGGATTCCGGCAAAAATCCGTGGCGTCAGTTGAAATCCGATATTGGTGCGGGTAATTCCGCGGACATGCGAAACGGTGACCGAGACCCGAGCATCGGGGGTGACGGTGGGCCGTTGGCATGTCAATCAACCCCGGGGTGCCAAAACTGCCCAACGTCGCCGTGGCCGGCAACTGCTGGGCGTGGGCGGGGCCGCTTGCAATCGCCAACATCGTCGCGACCCCGAATAATACCCTGTCTTGAGGGCGCAAAAACTTTCTCAAATCCCGGTCCACCGATAACAATCCGTTACATTGGCTGCCTTTGTTCACGAATTCCAGCTCAATGTCAAAGGCTGAACCACCCGGCCGCGTATATTCATGCCCACCGCACCGCTGCTGCCCAGCAAAGCGCCAGCACGCACACTGTTCGATCCACCGCTCGATTTGCCGTTTTTATTTCCTGCAATTTCCTTAATTTGCCTTCTTTCCCGTCAAACTGTCGCCCCAATTGCCCGGCTATATGGCTGCATGTTGAGACGGCGAGCTGGAAACTCTGAGGCAAAACCCAGTTCATAAACCCCCGGACCGGCATGAAAGTGGAAACGAACAGTAACCTTTGGAGGGACCAAAATGTTC
>JALUWZ010000188.1 GCA_027019205.1 Emcibacter sp. | reverse complement strand
AAATATATCCAACCTTTATCCATGAAAAATGGCAACAGTCCATCAGAATTTTCCCCCGATATTACCAATTCCATAGTCCCTTATTCCACCATGATCACACCGGGAAACAGTATTATTCCCGGGAAAAGCCAATATATCAGCCCCCAAGAGACCGTCGTCGGGGGATTTCTTGATAATCTCAAAGATAACCCGGCCCTGAGAACAATATATTTTACCTCCAGGGACCTGATATTCGGCTATAGGAGAAACGTCACCAATGTCATGCAATTGGGCTTTAATATGGACCCGGATGATTATAGAAAAAATCGTGATTTCTGGGGGGATAATACCAAAGAGGACATGAGAATACTGACAGAGAGGGAAAAGAAAGCCATCAGGCAGCAAACCGGATTAATCCTCGGGATTGTTTCACAATCCTATAAAGATATTTTTTTAATACTTCTGGCCCTGATCGGGACTTTATATCTGTTCTTACGTTATATCCTGAATAAATATATCTAGAGCATTCCTGTTGATCAAGGGCCTGTGAATAATCAAGGTCAGGCCGGAAAGATTATTTTTGATCTAACAGTAAAAAAATACCAGTTTTAATTTGATTTTTATTATATGTAGCGTAAATTCAATACATTCGGTCGGTAACTTATGCTAAAGTTTATAAAAAATAATAACAGCGCATAATAATTTAAAATATTAAAGAAAATTCATGCAGAAGAAAAGATCCCGTATTCAGATCATCAATCAGCAAAAAGTTCTTGATGCCGGAACGGAAATATTTGCCAAATATGGGTCCCGTGGGGCCACTATTGATCAGATTGCAGATTTGGCCGGGATGTCCAAACCCAATCTGTTATATTATTTTAAAACCAAGAAAGAAATCTATCTGTCCGTTCTTGAACAGACGCTCAACAAATGGCTGCAATGTATGATGGAATGGCAGGTTACCGGCACCCCGGAAGAAACCCTGACCAACTATATTGAGCAGAAATTCAGGTTTTCCCGCGATCACGCGGCGGGATCACGGGTATTTGCCAATGAAATACAGGAAGGGGCGCCGATCCTGAAAACCCTGCTCGGGGAAGAGCTTAAGAAACTCGTCAATGAGAATACCAGCGTGATAAAAGGCTGGATCAAGGAGGGAAAAATTCACCCTGTTGAGCCTATTCATCTGATTTTTACCATCTGGGCCGTGACACAGCATTATGCCGATTTTGCCGCACAGATTGAAACATTGACCGGAAAAACGCTGGCCGATAAAGACTTCTATAAACAGGCCAAAAAATCAGCCACTCAAATAATCCTGCGCGGAGTGTTGAAATAATATGGATGGCGTAACCCTTATTGAGCACCCCCTTATTGCCCACAAGCTGACCATTATGCGCAAGAAACAGACCCCGTCGTCGCTCTTTCGCAGTCTGCTCAGGGAAATCAGTCTGCTGATGGGCTATGAAGTCACCCGCCATCTGCCATTGCAGAATATTGAAATCGAAACCCCGATCACCACGATGTCAGCCCCCAGACTGGCCGGACGCAAAATGTGCATCTTTTCCATCCTGCGCGCCGGGGAAGGGCTGGCACAGGGACTGCTTGACCTTATTCCGTCGGCCCGGGTGGGCCATGTCGGCCTGTACCGCGACCCGAAAGACCTGCATGCGGTGGAATATTATTTCAAGGCCCCGCCCCATCTTGACGAGAGATTTTGTCTGGTGGTTGACCCGATGCTGGCCACCGGCAATTCCGCCATTGCCGCCCTGAGGCGGATTAAAAAGGCCGGGGCGACCAGGATCAGCTTTCTATGCCTGCTCGCCGCCCCCGAAGGGATTGCCGCCCTGAAAGAAGCCCATCCCGACATCCATATTTACACCACGGCGATTGATGAGAAACTCAACGATCACAGCTACATCGTCCCCGGTCTTGGCGATGCCGGTGACCGCATTTTCGGCACGATCTAGCCGTTATTTCGTAAATATTCCGTTAAGAACCCCGGCAAGGCGCAGGCCGCCCTTCAACAGTTCCTCGCGGATAACCGGACGGTATTTATAGACATAGCCCCAGGAAAAATTCCGGTCCCCGACATTATAGATTTTATCCCTGAGCGCCAGTCCCTCATGAATCCAGTCAATGGGGGATGCTTTCTGATAGATGGCAACCATATCCGGGTCGGCCTTGTCAAGGAAATTGGCCCATTCGGTGAAAGACAGCTTTTCCTTGTCAATCAGGAAAATATCCCAGACCGAATGCAGGTCAGTCACCTGATCAAACCAGATTACCTTTACAAGATTTCCGCCCCGGTCGCTGGCATGGCCAAAATGCATCGGCTGGTGCATATCCCCGACGATATGAACCAGAAATTTAAGGGCAAGCTGCTTTTCGGCCCGACTTGACGCGGATGATTTCAGGGTCGCCGTAAATTTCTCATAGGCACTTAGGACATCGCCTGCCGGATTCCTCGGGGTATCTTCAAAAGTCTGCCCCGCCGGAACGTTAAGATAGTGGTAAACGCCGGCCTCGCGCCAATATTCATCCGGATTCGATTTCATCTCATCGGCCCAGTTTGCGACCTCGGCCAGCGAGACCTTAGGACCCAGTATTTCCCCAATACGTTTACGGGCAATATCGCTTAAGTGACGCTCGGCGATTTCCGCAACAACCCGATGACCTGTTTTCTCATAAGCCATAGCAAGCTGGCTGCCAATCAGCATGAAAAATATCAATAATCCTGACAAAATCCGCATCCTGTTCTCCTCTATCCTGAAGCCGTTAAAAGGCCAGTTCCATAAAATGTTTCCGGCACAGCACCTCATAACGGTCATTGCCGCCAATCTCGGTCTGTTCGCCATGTTTGATAACATTACCCTTGTCATCTGTCCGCAGATTCATCATTGCCTTGCGCCCGCATTTACAAATGCTCTTCAATTCCCTGAGTTCATCTGCCAACGCCAGGAGATGCATACTGCCCGGAAACAGATTGGCCTGAAAATCAGTCCTTAGCCCGTAGGCCAGCACAGGAATGCCCATGCGGTCACATATCCCCGCCAGCTGGAAGACCTGCTCACGGCTGAGAAACTGGGCCTCGTCAATCAGGATGCAGTCAAGCTTGCCCCGGGCGCATTCCTCTTCAACTTCGTGATAAATATCGGTTTTCCCGTCAAAGACATGGGCATCCTCTGCAAGACCAATCCGCGAGACAATCCTGCCAATACCATATCTGTCATCAATGGCGGCGGTATAGAGCATCGTCGTCATGCCGCGCTCCCGATAATTGAAACTGGACTGCAGCAGGGTGGTTGATTTTCCCGCATTCATCGAGGAGTAATAAAAATATAGTTTTGCCATATGATGTCACCACTTGCCGGATTCAAAATTTTATCGTACGGTAAATAAACACCCCTGACAAGAGACAGAGGGTGAATAAAACAAAAGGATATATCCCATGACCTCAAACGACAGCATAGTCGGGAAAAAACTGATCAGGGCGGCAAGAGAGGCCAGGGAAAACAGCTATTCCCCCTATTCTGATTTTCCGGTGGGGGCGGCGGTTATGCTGGAAGATGGCCGGATATTTCGAGGCACCAATATTGAAAATGCCAGCTATGGCCTGACCTGCTGCGCGGAACGGGTGGCGCTGTTTGCCGCCCGCACCGCCTCACAGGAAAAAGTCACCGGACTTGCCATATCCATTGGTCGCAACAGTGACAGTCTGCCAAAAGATTCCCTTGTCCCCTGTGGGGCCTGCCGTCAGGTAATGACCGAATTCATGGCCCCCGACACCCCGGTCTATATCGATGCCAACCGGACATTCACCATGGGTGAGCTTCTGCCCCATTCTTTCAAGCTGCCCTAAAAGCGGGCCGTGATCCGGTCATAATCTTCCAGATGGGCAAGAGGGCCAACTGCGGCAAGGGTCAGCTTGTGATCGGTCAGCATCCGGTCCAGATAACGCATGACAGCAACATCATCGACCATGGTGATTTTTTCCATGATTTCACTATGGGGGACCGGCCTGCCGAAGATTATCATCTGCCGCCCGAGCTGTTCCATCCGGCTGGTGGTGCTTTCCAGCGACATCATCAGCCCGGCTCTCATCTGGGTCCGGGCGCGTATGACCTCTGCCATGCTGACCGACCCCGATAATTTATGGATTTCCCCGGCAATCACCGGAACTAGCTCCGCCACCTGCTCCGGCCCGGTGCCGGCATGAATGGCGAAACTGCCACTGTCAACATAGGATTGCATGAAATTATAGATTGAATAAACCAGACCGCGCTTTTCCCGGATTTCCTGAAATAATCGCGATGACATGCCACCGCCAAGGATCATCGCCATAATCTGGGCCGCATAATAATCCGGGTCGCTGAAGGAAATACCTTCAAAGCCGATTACCAGATTGATCTGCTCAAGGGGCCGGTCCCGCAGCTGCAGCCCGCCGTAATAGGCGGCTGGGCTGTTTATGCTTTTGCGGGCATGACCCAGAATAGAGAATTGTTGCGTTACCTGATCAACAAAACGATCCCGGTCAAAATTGCCGCAGGCCACCACCACCATCTGTTCGGCCCGATAATGGTCTGACATATAGCCCGCCAGATCATCGCGGTCGAAGCTGTTTACCAGATCAACGGTGCCGAGGATCGGGCGGCCCATTGGCTGGTCCGGATAGGCCGCTTCCTGAAAACAGTCAAAAACAATATCATCCGGGGTATCAGCCGACTGACCAATTTCCTGAATAATCACCCCGCGTTCACGCTCAAGCTCACGCGCATCAAAGACCGAATGTTGCAAAATATCCGCCAGCACATCCACCCCGAGCGCCAGATCATCCTTAAGCAGCCGGGCATAATATGTCGTATGCTCGCGCGAGGTATAGGCATTGAGGTAACCGCCGACATTCTCGATCGCCTCGGCAATGTCACGGGCGCTGCGGCCTCTGGTGCCTTTAAAGGCCATATGTTCAAGCATATGGGACAGGCCGTTCTGGGCCGGCCTTTCATGGCGACTGCCGACATCGGTCCAGACCCCGACTGTCACCGTCTCCACATGGGGCATGATGTCGGTGGCTACCCTCAGGCCATTTGCCAGCGTTACAACTTCTACAGTCATATATTTCCCCGGATACAGGCTTTCAATGCCTCCAGATCATGGGCCAGATGATCATATTTCTCTTCCCGGTCAAATAAATCCGCCATATGGGGCGGCAGGGCCGGATGCTGGCCGGTGACAGCCTCCACCGCATCCGGGAATTTCGCCGGATGAGCCGTACTTAACATCACCATCGGAATCGCCGGGTCAGCCTTTTTCACCTGTGCTGCCATGACGCCAACCGCCGTATGGGGGTCAATCAACAGTCCGGACTGCTCATAGACCATGCTGATGGTGGCTTTGGTGTCGTCTTCGCTGACCTGCAGGGCATCAAAAATCTGCCGGGCCTCGTCAAGCTGCGCCGCATCAAGGCTGAAGCTTCCCGACTGCGCAAGGTTATCCATCAGACGCCGGACCGCGCTCCCGTCTCCGTCATAGAGATTATACAGCAGCCGTTCAAAATTGCTGGATACCTGGATATCCATGCTCGGACTTATGGTCGGGCTGACGGTCCCGACCCTATATTCCCCGCTGGTCAGGACCCGGGCCAGAATGTCATTACGGTTGGTGGCGACAATCAATTGTCTGATTGGCAGCCCCATCTGACGCGCGACATGGCCCGCGTAAATATCGCCGAAATTTCCGGTCGGCACACTGTAGGATATTTCCCGGTCCGGCGCCCCGAGCGCCACGGCAGAGGTAAAATAATAGACAATCTGGGCCATGACCCGCGCCCAGTTGATGCTGTTGACCGCCGACAGGGAAATCTCGTCCCGAAAGGCGAGATCATTGAACAGCGCCTTGACCATTGCCTGACAGTCATCAAAATTGCCGTCAACCGCAAGGTTGTGAACGTTAGGGGACAAGACGGTTGTCATCTGACGGCGCTGGACCTCGGACACCCGGCCCCGGGGGTGAAGCATGAAAATTTCGGCACAGGCCCGGCCCCGCAGACATTCAATCGCCGCCGAGCCGGTATCACCCGACGTCGCCCCGACAATG
>JALUWZ010000187.1 GCA_027019205.1 Emcibacter sp. | reverse complement strand
AACCTCACCCGATGCCGTGACAATCTTCAGCCCGGTCACACTGTCCGCTGCGGTGCCATACTGTCCCGAGCCAAAGAAAATGCTGTTCTGGCTCAGACTGCCGCCGACCGTCGCCGTAATGCCGGACAGGGTGCCCCAGAAAGGGGTCCTGAGGCCGCTGTCCTTCAGGGCCTCATATAAGTCAATCCAGCGACAGCCGCATTCGACGGTGACATACATATCCTCCCGGTTGATTTCCAGAATGCGCCTCATGCGTCCGCTGTCAATGGTCAGGGATTTTTCGACCGTCGGCAGATAGCCGCTGGTATAGGACACCCCGCCGCCACGGGGGAACAGGGCATATCCGGCCTCTGTCGCGACCCTGACCGCACGGGCCAGCTCGTCAATATTCCCCGGCCTGATAATGCCTTTGGTCAGCGTGGAGGCCGCCGAATAGACATCCTGGGAATAATAGACACATTCCCCGGCCTCTGTAATAAAATTATCCTGCCCGACGATGGCAACCAGATGATCTTTCAGCTCGCTGTCGCGCATCAGGCCCCCTGTCGCCAGACCGGTTGAACCGGGGCGGGAAGACCGGTTTCGGCAAGGCATCTTTCGCGTAATTCATCAAGCGAGGGGCCGAAATTGAATATCTGGTCTGCCTTGATATCTTTGGCCATGACTGTCCTGAGTTCAGCCGTCGCTGCCTCGTCCACTGCCCCGTCATCGGTCAGGACCACGCCGTAGGCCCGCGCCCCCTTGACAGAGACCAGGCCCTGCCGGACCTCGCGGGCGACCAGAGCGGCGTCCCGTTCCAGAGGATTGCCCCAGCCGCCGCCGCCCCAGGTGTCATAAACCAGCACATCCCCGGCCATGACCTCGATATTGTCGCATTTTGACGGCAGGACCTCGCGGCTGCCATCGGCACGCTCCAGTATCTTGGTGGAACGCATACCCGGAGAACCACCATTAACCCCCCAGGGATAAGTGAACCAGCGGTCGTCATGGATCGAAATCGTCCCTTTCTGCAGAAAATGATAATGGATCGAAATGCCGTTGCCGCCGCGATTAAGCCCGGCCCCGCCGGAATCGGCGATGGTTTCATAGCGGTCAATCCTGAGCGGGAAATAGGCCTCAAGAAATTCATTAGGCACATTGGTAAAGCCCGGCCACAGGGAATGGCCGTCCGGTCCGTCGCCAAAAGGCCGCCCCGGAATGCCGCCAAAGCCGATCTGGAACAGCTGGAACCATTCACCGTCCTTGTCATAACCCGAATACATCAGATGGGGGCTGGAGGAAAAGCCCGCCGCGTTGAGGAATTCCGGCTGACGCTGACCAAGCAAGGCCCCCAGCACATCAAATATCCGGCCAAGCGCATGGGTCCGGCAGCTGAGCGCCGCCGGAAATTTTGGTTTGAGCAGCGAGCCGTCAGGGATGCGCACCTCAACCAGATCATAAAAACCGTCATTAAACAGGATTTGCGGATCAAACACCATGATCATATAGATGCCGAAAAACATCTTGAGCATATTTTCATTAAGGTAAAAATTGATCGAGCTTTCCGACTGCGGGTCGGTGCCTTCCCAGTCCAGAATGACCTTGCCGCCCTCGCGCCACATGGTGCATTTGATCTTGTAGGGGCCAAAGCCGCGCCCGTCATCACAGACATAATCCTCGAAAGAAACCGGCTCGGTGCCAACCGATGTTTCAATCAGTTGCGCCATCGCCCGCCGGTTGCGCTCCAGCAATTTTGCCGTTGCCGAAATATAGCAGTCCGTGCCGAACCGGTCACACATCTCGACCACCCGCCGTTCTGCCATCCGGCAGGCGGCGACTATGGCATTCAGGTCGGCCCCGGCCCATTCGGGCATCCGGCATTGATGCAGGACAATTTTCAGCAGGTCATCCTGTTTGACGCCTTTCTTATACAGCTTGACCGGGGGAATCCTGATGCCTTCCTGAAAGATCGAAATGGCGTTGGTTGGTAAAGACCCCGGCACCATACCGCCGACATCGGTCATATGGCCGAACATGGCGCTCCAGCCGACATGACGGCCATCCTTGAATATCGCCAGCAGTATCAACCAGTCATTGGCGTGGCTCACCGCCCCCTCACAGGTATAGGGGTCGGACAGCCAGATGATGTCGCCCTCCTCTATGGTACCGTCAAAACCGTTGAGAAAGCCCTGAATGAAGGAGCCGAACTGGCCAGCCAGCATCAGGCCGCCTTTGTCGGCAATCAGCGGAAAGGCATCGCCCTGTTCACGAATCCCCGGCGACATTGCGGTCCTGAACAGGGTGGCATCCATTTCAAAACGGGCATTTTTCAGCGCGTTTTCAATGATGTCAAGGGTGATTGGATCAACATCCACTTGCTCAAAGTCCGTGGTATTTTCCTGAATGATTGTTGCGGTCATATTGTCCTCCTCACGCTGCCGGGTTAATAAGAATATTGCCGAAATGGTCAATTTCCGCCACATGATCGCTGAGGATCAGGGTGGTGGAATCCATTTCGGTCACGATAGCGGGGCCGGATATCCGGTCCCCGGCCCGGAGCAATGCCCGATCGTAAAGTGTGGCCTGTTTTTCCATCCCGTCCATCCAGACCGTGGTTGTGCCGGTTTTGGCCTCTGAAGGGTCGCCATTGCCGCCGTCAATTTCGCTCGCCCGGACATTGGCCGCCTTGCCCAGGACCGTCACCCGCAGGTTGACCAGTTCAATCGGTGCCTCAAGCCGGAAAGTGAACAGCTTTTCATGCTCGGCATGGAAGGCCTCGGCAAGCCGGGCAAGACCGCCGTCGACAAAACCGTCAAGCGCGAAGGGCAGCACGACCTCGAACCCCTGCCCCTGATAACGGACCCCGGCTTCGAATTGCACTTCCTGCTCGGCTTCTGGCACATCCTGTTCGATCAGCTCGCGGCTGACTTCCCAGGCCATCTCCTCAAGAATGGTGACAAGCTCCCCGGCCTCCGCCGTATCAAGCCGGCTTGACAGGCTGCGGGCCTTTTCCGCCCTCATCCGGGTCGTGGCGTCACCGTAAGCACAGAGAACACCCGGGGCCGGAGGAATAATCACCGGCCAGGACCCGGTTAGTTTGCCAATGGCGTTGGCCTGAAGCGGCCCGCCGCCGCCAAAGCCGATCAGGGCGAAATCACGCGGGTCATAGCCCTGCCGGACCGAGACCAGCCGCAGCGCGCCAAACATATTTTCATTGACAATATCAATGATCCCCGCCGCCGCCTCCATCAGGCTGGTGCCAAGGGCATCGGCAATGGTCTGCACGGCCTTTTTAGCGGCATCGACATCAAGCTTCATCTCCCCCCCGAGCAGGGCAGCAGGCAAATAGCCCAGCACCACATTGGCGTCGGTCACCGTTGGCCGCTCTCCGCCCTTGCCATAACAGGCCGGACCCGGATCGGCCCCGGCACTTTCCGGCCCGACCCTGAGCGCACCGGTCAGTTCCGGCACATGGGCGATAGAGCCACCACCGGCCCCGACCGTCTTGACATCAAGCGACGAGGTCCTGACCATAAGGTCGCCGACCTCGGTATCCCGGGTCAGGCGCGGGGTGCCATGCTCGATCAGCGACACATCGGTCGAGGTCCCGCCCATATCAAGGGTCAGCAGATTTTCATATCCCGCATGTTTTGCCATCCACAGGGCGCCTGAAACCCCGCCCGCCGGACCGCTCATCAGCAGCGACACGGGCAGTTCCTCGGATTTTTCCGACGACATCAGACCGCCGTCCGAGCGCAGCAGATTGATCTGCCCCGCCATACCCTGCGCGCGCAGCTCACGGCGCAGATTCTGGACATAGCGGGCGACGGTTGGCCGGACGGCGGAATTCGCCACCGTGGTCAGGGCGCGTTCATATTCCTGTTTTTCCGGCAAAATATCCGACGACAGCGATACCGGGATACCGGGCATTTCCTGCTCGACAATCTCGCCGACCCTCTTTTCATGGGCATTATTGGCAAAGCTGTTGATCAGGCAGATTGTCACTGCCTCAACCTTTTCCTTTTTCAGGGTTTCAAGCTCGCGGCGCAGGGCGTCCTCGTCAAGAGCATGAATAATATTCCCCCCGGAATCAAGCCGTTCCGGCACCTCGACCGTGCATTCCAGCGGCGCCAGGGTTTCCGGCTTCTGCCAGATAATCCACGCGGCGAGACCGCCCGGCACCAGCGAGCGCGCCACCTGCAATATCTGCCGGTAGCCATCGGTAACAATCAGGCCGACCCGGGCATATTTCTTTTCCAGCACCGCATTGGTCGCAACCGTGGTGCCATGCATGAAAAATGACAGATTAGCCGCCGAAACCCCGGCCATATCACAAATTGCCTGCGTGCCGCTCAACACCGCCTGCGACGGGTCCGACGGGGTGGACGGCACCTTGCTGCGATAGGTTTTGCCGCTCTTTTCCTCTATCAGCAACAGGTCGGTAAAGGTTCCGCCGACATCCACACCCAAACGATATTCCATATTTCAGTCCTCAGTTTTTCTCTTCATCCATAGCCGTTTTTTCAAGCGGGAATATGCCCGCCTTTGCCACCTGTCCCGGCACCGGCTTTTCCAGTATGCCTTCCAGCCAGTGGGCGGTATCAATCAGTTTTTCAAGGTTGGTGCCGCTGTCTATCCCCATGCGTTCCAGCAGGTAAACCAGATCCTCGGTCGCAATATTGCCGGTGGCATTGGGGGCAAAGGGGCAGCCGCCGATACCGCCGATGCTGGCATCAAGGGTCCGGACCCCGGCCTCGACCGCCGCCACCGCGTTGGCAATGCCGGTATTGCGGCTGTTGTGAAAATGACAGCGCAGGGGAATATCGGGAATATCCTCGCGGATTCGGCCAATCAGGTCGCGGACCTGTGACGGCACCCCGACGCCGATGGTATCGGCAAAGCCGATTTCCGCCGGGTCCCCTTCGGCGGCCCTCATCGCCACCTCCCGGACCTGTTCCACGCTAATTTCACCCTCGAACGGGCAGCCAAAGGCCGCGCCGATCGCCAGATGGGGTTTGATGCCGCAGTCCCGCGCCTCCCGGGCGATGCGCTGCCACTGATCCAGCGTTTCCTGAATGCTCGCCCCCTGATTGCGCCGGTTAAAACTCTCGGACGCAACAACGACACAGCCGACCTCGTCAACCTGCGCGTCGCGCGCGCGCTCAAACCCCCGGTAATTCAGCACCAGCCCGGCATAGCTCACATCATCTCTTTTGGGGACGGCGCGCATCAGCTCCGCCGCGTCGGCCATTTGCGGCACCCGTTTCGGGTTGACAAAACTTGTCACCTCAATCCGGCGGACCCCGGCTTCTATCGCCCGCGAAATCAGCGCCACCTTGTCCACGGTTGATATTATTTTCTGCTCACTCTGAAGACCGTCACGCGGCGAGACTTCCAGAATGTCAATCTTTGTCGTCATCGGAATATTCACTTTAATCCTTGAAAAAACTGCAAACATACTACACAAAGATGGACAGAAATGGCAAGTTATTATATCATTATAACATTAATACTTTAAACCCGCGTCCGAAATCGCGCATATTGAAAGCCAAAGACATGAAAAATGACCATATAAAGGATGCAACCGGCCCGCTGAAAGGCATCCGGGTTATTGAGATGGGCCAACTGCTCGCCGGGCCTTTCTGCGGTCAGCTGATGGGCGATTTCGGCGCGGAGGTCATCAAGGTCGAACAGCCCGGCATCGGCGACCCGATGCGTGAATGGGGGCGCGAGAAACCGCACGGCCTGTCCCTGTGGTGGCCGGTGATTGCCCGCAACAAGAAATCCGTCACCCTGAACCTGCGGCTAAAAGAGGGGCAGGATATTGTCCGCGATCTGGTCAGAAAATCCGACATCCTGATTGAGAATTTCCGCCCCGGCACCATGGAAAAATGGGGGCTGGGCTATGAGGAACTGAAAAAGATAAATCCCGGTCTGATCATGGTCCGGGTGTCGGGCTTTGGCCAGGACGGCCCTTACGCGAGCCGTCCGGGATACGGGGCGATTGGCGAGGCCATGGGCGGGTTGCGTTATGTGGTCGGCGACCCCGCGACCCCGCCGAGCCGCATGGGCATATCCATCGGCGACGAGCTGGCGGCGACCTTTGCCTGCCTCGGGGCGCTTGCCGCCCTGCATTACCGTA
>JALUWZ010000186.1 GCA_027019205.1 Emcibacter sp. | reverse complement strand
GGTATTGTGGAAAGTATCGCAGGGTTGATGTTGACCATCCCGCGCCTGGCTCTGACGGGCAGCGGGATATTGGGGGCAATCATGCTGGTCAGTGCCGGGCTGCATCTGTCACATGGGGATATTCCGTTATCCTTGAGAGCGGGGGTGATTATTTTCATGCTGGCCGGGATAAGCTATCTGCGGGTCAGGCGCCGTCATGCTCAGTCCGAATAGCTTTTGATGATCTTGCCGCTTTGCGTATCAAGGCTGTTCAGGGTTATGTCATATCCCCAAAGCCGACGGATATGGGCGATAACCTGTCGGGCCTGTTTTTCTTCCAGCGTCATGCCGTTGGTGATATTATGGCTCAGTATCATGGACCGGTTACCATGCAGATCGACATTGGTGACCTGAATATCGAGATCAAGACTCGCGACCGAATATTGCGCGGCAAGGGCGGAGCGCACGGCGCGATACCCCTGGGCATTATGGATGGCATCAACCAGAAAATGCGGTTTCGCGCTGTCATCATGTAAATTGAAAAGCCGGAATTCCCGCATCAGCTTCGGGCTGAGATATTGCAGAATAAAGCTTTCATCGCGGTAATTTTCCCAGGCCTCGCGCAGGGTCGCCATCGGCTGGTTATTACCGGCAATCGCCGGAAACCATTCCCGGTCCTCGTCGGTCGGATTTTCACAGATCCGTTCAATATCCTTCATCATGGCAAAGCCGAGCGCATAGGGGTTGATGCCGGAGAAATGCGGGCTGTCAAAATCGGGCTGGGCAATGACCCGGGTGTGAAAGTCAATGAATTCCAGCATGGTCCCTTCGGTAATCTGGCCGGTGTCATAGAGCCGGTTCATGATGGTGTGATGGACAAAGCAGGCGCAGCCTTCGTTCATCATTTTGGTCTGACGCTGGGGATAGAAATATTGCGCTATCTGCCGCACGATACGCAGAATTTCCCGTTGCCAACTGTCCAGAACCGGGCTGTGCTTTTCGAGAAAATACAGCAGATTGGATTCCGGCAGGCCAAGCTTTTGCGCCAGTTCCTGCTCGATAAGGTCAATTTCATCGGTATTTTTCGATTTTACCTCCGGCAGGGTGCGCCATAATTCACTATATCGGGACCGTTCATATTCTTCGCGTTCCAGTTCCTTCTGGCGCTGGGCGGCGATGTCAAGCTTCTGGCGGCGGGTAAATTTATCAATCCCCTGACCCTGTAGCGCATGGGCGGAATCGAGTATTTTTTCCACCTCCCGCTCGCCGTAACGCCGTTCGCATTTGGCAATATAAGTGCGGGCAAATTGCAGATAGTCCAGAATGGCATTGGCATCGGTCCATTGTTTGAACAGATGGTTATTCTTGAAGAAATGATTATGGCCAAAGGCGGCATGGGCCATGACAAGGGCCTGCATGGTCATGGAATTTTCTTCCATGATATAGCAGATGCACGGGTTGGAATTGATGACAATTTCATAGGCGAGGCCGCTATATCCCTTGCGGTAGCTGGCCTCGTCGCGGACAAAACTCTTGCCAAATGACCAGTGATTATACATCAGCGGCATGCCGACCGAGGAATAGGCATCAAGCATCTGTTCCGAGGTGATGACCTCAATCTGGGTCGGATAGACATTAAGGCCGAGATCCTCAAGGGCAATTTTCTGGATGGCCTGAAAGCTTCGGTTGACCTTGTCAAAATCCCATTCGGCCCCGTCGAACAGGGGAGCCATTTTTGTTTTTACTTTTTTTGATGCACTCATTAGCGGGCCTCGCTTGTTTTGTCTTTGGCAAAAAGATCATGCAGGACCGGGAAAATATCCTCTGGCCCGGTGACCTTCTTGACGGCAAAATTCTGATGACTTTCGCGGATGGTTTCATAGGTCTGCCACAGGCGGGTGACATTGCTGTCATCGGGGAACATTTCTGCCTCATGGGTATCCCAGACCTCGACATAGGCAAAATACTGGCACAAAGGCAGAAGGTCCCGGGTCAATATCTGCTGACAGCGCGCATTATCGCTGTTAAGGTTATCGCCGTCGGAGGCCTGGGCGGCGTAAATATTCCAGTCGTCAGGTGGATAGCGGTCGCGGATAATTTTCTGCATCACCTCAAGGGCGGTGGAAACGATGGTGCCGCCGGTCTCGCGCGAATGAAAGAATGTTTCCTCATCGACCTCGCTGGCGAGGTGGGTATGGCGGATGAAGATCACGTCAACCTTGCTATATTGCCGGACCAGAAACAGGTGGAGCAGCATGAAAAACCGTTTGGCCAGTTCCTTGTGGGTCTCGCCCATGGAGCCTGAAACATCCATCAGGCAGAACATTACCGCATGGGTGTTGGGCTTTTCGATCTCGGTAAAGCTGGTGTAACGCACATCAAGCGGGTCAATATAGGGGACTACGCGGCGTTTGCGCTGCTTTTTCTCCAGCTCTTCCAGCAGGGCGACCAGTTTTTGCTGCTCTTTCTCCGTCGGGGCAGGTTTTTCCCGGAGCGCGGTAATCTGCTCTTCCAACTGGTCAATTTCCTCATCACGGGGCCGATGCAGGCACAGGCGGCGGGCGAGGCTGTTGCGCATGGTCAGCTCAAGATTGAGGTTGCTCGGCGAGCCTTGCCTGTTATAGCCGGCGCGGTGATATTCATGGACAACTTCTTCCTTGATCGATTTTTTAATGAAATCGGGCAGGGCCATATCCTCGAAAAATATATCAAGGAATTCATCCCGGGTCAGGGTGAACTGGAAACTGTCTTCGCCTTCGCCGTCTTCGGCCCCTTCCCGTCCGCCTTGTCCCTGTCCCTGCGGCGGCGGGCGTTTGATCTTGTCGCCGGGGACAAAATCCTTATTCCCCGGCATGACCCGGTCGCGCATGCCCTTGGTCATGTCGCCGACAAAGCGCGGCTCACCCAGGCCGTCGGCGGGGATTTTTATGCGTTCTCCGCCATCCGTATTGCTGATCTTGCGGCCTTTGATTGCCTCATCAACGGCTTTTTTGATCTGTTTCCGCGCCCGGCCCAGAAAACGCTGGCGATTGGACAGGCTCTTGCCTTTCGGATTCAGTCTTCTGTCGATGATATGCATCATGATATTTACTTTCTAGCCTGCCTTGTTGACCCGCATATACCATTCGACCAGCCGGTGAACCTGCCGTTCGCTATAGCCGCGTTCAGTCAGGCGCGAGACAAAGTCATGATGTTTGCTTTCGGTATCCTTGTCTTTCTTGGAGCCGAAACTGATCACCGGCAGCAGGTCCTCGACACTGCTGAACATACGTTTTTCGATCACCTGCCGCAGTTTTTCATAAGAGGTCCATTTTGGATTTTTACCGGCATTGTTGGCCCGGGCGCGCAGGGCAAATTTCACCACTTCGTTACGGAAATCCTTTGGATTGGAGATACCCGCCGGTTTCTCAATCTGCGACAGCTCCTGATCGAGTATTTTGGCGTCAAGCAGCTGTCCGGTATCCGGGTCCTTGAAATCATGGCCCTCAATCCATGAATCCGCATAGGAGATATAGCGGTCAAACAGATTCTGGCCGAAATCACCATAGGATTCAAGATAGGCCTTCTGAATTTCATTGCCGATAAATTCGGCGTAGCGCGGCGCGAGTTCGGCCTTGATAAAGGTCAGATATTTCTTTTCGGTCTCCTCGGGCAATTGTTCGCGCAGCAGGGCCTGTTCGAGCACATACATCAGATGCACCGGATCGGCGGCGACCTCATAGGTGTCATAATTGAAGGTTTCCGCCAGCACCTTGAAGGCGAAACGGGTGGAAATTCCGTCCATGCCCTCATTAACCCCGGCGGCATCCTTATATTCCTGCATCGGTTTGGCCTTGGGATCGACATCCTTCAGGTTATCGCCGTTATAGACCCGCATCTTGGAATAGAGGTTGGAATTTTCATGCTCTTTCAGCCGGGTCAGGATGCTGAAGCGGGCCATCATGTCAAGGGTGCCGGGCGCACAATGGGTCTTGTCCAGCTCCGAATTTCTCAGCAGTTTCTCATAGATATGATTTTCTTCGTCATAACGCAGGCAGTAAGGTACCTTGATGACATAAACCCGGTCGATAAAGGCCTCGTTATTGCGGTTATTCTTGAAGGTCTGCCATTCGGACTCGTTGGAATGGGCAAGTATAATGCCCTGAAAAGGGATAGCCCCCATATTTTCAGTGCCTATATAATTGCTTTCCTGGGTTGCGGTCAGCAGCGGATGGAGCATCTTGATCGGCGCCTTGAACATTTCAACAAATTCGAGAATCCCCTGGGTCGCCCGGTTCAGCCCGCCGCTATAGCTGTAGGCGTCGGTATCATCCTGGGAGAAATATTCCAGCTTGCGAATATCAACCTTGCCGACCAGAGTGGAAATATCCTGATTATTTTCATCGCCCGGTTCGGTCTTGGCGATACAGATCTGGCGCAGTTTGGACGGATGCATCCGGACCACGCTGAATTTGGAGATATCGCCGCCGAATTCATCAAGCCTTTTCAAGGCCCAGGGCGAGATCAGCCCGGTCAGCCGGTGGCGGGCAATACCGTATTTATCCTGTAAAATGTCGCCCATGGTTTCCGGATTGAACAGGCCGAGCGGTGATTCAAAGATCGGGCTGATCTGATCCCCGGCCTTCAGGACATAAATCGGCTCCTTCTCCATCAGTGATTTCAGCTGTTCGGCCAGCGAGGATTTGCCGCCACCCACGGGACCCAGCAGATAGAGAATCTGCTTTCTTTCCTCCAGCCCCTGAGAGGCATGTTTGAAGAAACCAACCATCCGTTCGATGGTTTCCTCCATACCGAAAAATTCCTCAAAACCTTTATAATGCTTGATCGTGCGGTTCATGAATATCCGCCCGAGCCTCTCATCGCGCGAGGTGTCGATCATTTCCGGCTCGCCAATGGCGCTGATCATACGTTCTGCCGCCGTGACATACATCATCGGGTCTTCCCGGCAGCCTTTAAGATATTCGCGCAGGGAAAGCTCGCTTTCTTTCTGGGCGTCATACTGGCTTGAATAGAGATCAAAAATATTTTCTGTTGCAGAATCTGTGGCGGACATTGGACAGCTCCTTGGTTCAGGGTTCAAAAGAGTTATGCCGGAGCAGATCAGGGTTATGTCAGAGCGTGAAAAAGGTTGCTCGAATTCTGTTCCGACAAAGGTCAGAAGGGAAGTGCTGTAAAGGTGCCGTGTCCATATTGGCCATAAGGAAAATCACCTTTATGCGCGACTTCCCTCCCCATATTTCACATCTTGATGCGACGGTTGGACATCATTTTAGTATAAGCTTCAGCGTAAAATACAATGGTTATTATTTGATTAAGAATATGGTTAATATAAGGCAAGCACCTTCACTTTAAGGTGATATTAACAGGATATATGGTAACATATTCCGTGAAGGATAACAATGGAATTCAATCAGTTTTCCATAGGGCATGACCTGCGCTCCGATATATGCTATAGCCTTTTTCCAATATTTGGTTCTGTCATGACGAAAACGGGAAAGAGGGTGTCATGCTGAGTATCTTCGGATTGCTTCTGGGGCTTTTGCTGCTGATTGTTTTTACCATCAGGGGGATGAATATTCTGATCGCCGCGCCGCTCTGTGCGGCTCTGGTGGCAGTAAGCAGCGGGGTGCCTCTTATGCCGCCAATGGCCGCCGACGGGGGGGCAAGCTTTACGGTCAGTTATATGACCGGCTTTGCCTCCTTTCTCCGGGACTGGTTCATTATTTTTCTGCTCGGCGCCATGTTCGGCAAGGTGATGGAGGATAGCGGTGCCGCCGACAGCGTCGCCTATTGGGTCGTGCAAAAGCTCGGCATGAGGCATGCGGCGCTGGCGGTGGTCCTTGCCTGTGCCATTCTGACTTACGGGGGGGTGAGTGTTTTTGTCGTCGCCTTCTCGGTATTTCCGATGGCGCTCAGCCTGTTCAAGCAGGCCAATCTGCCCCGGCGCTTCATTCCGGCGGCGCTGGCCTTTGGCTCGGTCACTTTCACCATGACGTCGGCGGGATCGGTGGAAATCCAGAATTTTCTGCCGATGTCCTATCTCGGCACCACGCAATTTGCCGGCTGGCAGGTCAGCATTGTGATCGCCCTCTTTATGGCCTTCACCGGAATCTGGTGGTTCGAAAAAATGATGCGGCGGGCCGTGGCCGCC
>JALUWZ010000185.1 GCA_027019205.1 Emcibacter sp. | reverse complement strand
ACTCCAATGGATTGGACAATGTCTCCGATGATATGAACTGCGGCTGCTCTGATGTTTATATTTTCTTCTTCCTTTGTGTTATGACTGTGGTCATGTATATTATCATCCATATCTGTTCCAGAGTCACTTACTTCTCCTTTTTCATGTTTATGCTCATGTTTATGTTTATGTTCATGCTTATGATTATCACCAACTTCTTCATCAATATAAAGATTTTGATGTTCATGCTTTGAATCTTCAGCTTCATCCTCTCCTTTTGAAGCAATACTTTGCTTCTGAAGTGAATAAGCCCGAGCATCAGTATAGTCATGAAGCTGATCTGAATGCTCCACTTCAGCACTGAGTAATTTCTTGTATCCTTCCTTCATATCTACATCCACATCCAGCTTTTTATATTCATTATTATCATGAATTTTGGCATCACAATCCTTGTGCTCATCATTATGGCCTTCCTCATGTTTATGGGTGTGAGTATGTTCGTGCTTATGCCCATGAGAATGGCCATTAGAATCTCCATGTGAGTGCCCATGGGAACAATCCCCACCACCTAAATGATGATGACCTGGCCCAGAATGTAGAACCTTTACCATGACTAAATTAATCAAGAGGCCTACTCAAGCGGTGATTAGCATGATTTTACCATCAACTTCCGAGGGCTCTATTACTCTTTTAACTGCTTCAGTAACCAGCCATGCAGTCAGACCCCAGATGAGGAGAATTGAGCCTAAAGCTCCAATAACTTCTGCTCTGTGGTAGCCAAAACTCATCTTCCCGCTTGCTGGTCTGGTCCCAATCCAAATAGAAAACATGGAAATTAAAAATCCTGAAAAATCTGAAAGCAAATGTGCTGCGTCACTCATAATGGCAATTGAATGAGCGATGTAACCACCAGTAAATTCTATCCCCATAAAAAATACACAAAGGCAAGATACAAGCAACAACTTCTTCAGGGCTCCCTTAGCTTTATTTTTAGAACTGGCATCATTATAATTCGTAAATTC
>JALUWZ010000184.1 GCA_027019205.1 Emcibacter sp. | reverse complement strand
GCGGTCCCGGCGCGCCAAAATATCCCAATGGTCATGTGGTGCGCTGGCTGTTCGGCAGTTTTCCGCGCGCCCGGGCGGCAGACTTTCATCTGCTTGATATGGGCTGTGGCATGGGCCGTCATGCGGTCATGATGAAACGGGAAGGTTACGGGGTGAGCGCCACCGACTATTCCGCTGCGGCGATTGATCAGGCCATCAAATGGACCGGCGGGATTGACATAGACTTCAGGCAGGCCCCGGCGGACAAACAGCCTTTCCCGGACCGCTCATTCGACGGAATTCTGAGCTATGCGGTGCTGTATTATTTGCCGCTGGAAAAAATGCAGCAGGCTTTCAGGGAAATCCGCCGCCTGTTAAAACCCGGGGGCCGGTCATTTGTCATGATCAAGAATAACCGGGATATCCGGGTCTCAAAAGGGGAGGAGGTCGCCCCGCATCACTATATCATCACCCGAAAGGACAGCGGCATGCCGTGGAATAACGAACAGAATATGCAGCTCACCCTGCTGCCGCGACAGGAGGTGGAGGAAATCTGCCGTGATTTTTCCAAAGTCGTTATCAACGAAATGACCGGCACCCTTGACGGCGGCCGGTTTCTGGAAGCCGCATGGCTGATCTCGCTGACCAGATAAGGCTGCTCATCCGGCTTGATGCCAGCCACCGGACCGGCCTTGGCCATGCGGCGCGGGTCGCGGGTCTGTTGCAACATATTACGGTACCGCTTGACATTCATATCTGCGGCGCCGGGGATCAGCTCGGCCTGCTTTTTGATGATGAGGTTACCCTGCACAGGATGGGGGAGGACAGTCCGGCTGATTTTCTGGAAATTGCCCGGAAAATCCATGCAGATATTCTGCTGATTGACCAGCCGGGCCAGAACCGGGAAAGCTGGCAGGCCTATGCCGACAGCCCCTTTCCAGTGGTGGCGATTGATGATTATGGCGGGCCGGTTCAGGCGGAACTGATTTTTAACGGCACGGTCCTTGATGACTATCATCATTACCCGCTGCTCTGCGGGAAAAGCCGGGTATTTTGCGGCGCGGCCTATGCGCTGCTTAATCCGCTATTTGGCGAAGTGGCGCATCATGCGGCGGCGGACAAAAGCCTTGCCATCATTATCGGTGGCGGGGACCGGGCCGGGCAATGGGCCAATTTGCTCACCGGTGATCAAAGCCCGTTCTTGCAGTCTGGATGCGACAGGATTACCATGGTTGTCGGCGGCACATTCGCCGATGTGAAAGATTTGCAGAAGAAATGCAAAAAGCTTCATATTGATCTGCTACAGAATATAAGGCAGGCGCAGCTGGCGCGAATATTGTCCCGTCATGCCATGGCTCTGATGACCGGCGGGATGATTGTCTATGAGGCTCTGGCCAGTGGCTGCCCGGCGATTATCTTCCCCCAGGAAAGAAATCTGGTCCGGGAGGCCGAATGGTTTGCAAAAAAGAACGCTGTCGTCAATCTTGGTTATGACGGAGGAATGGATATGAAACAGGTGGGGATGGAAATCAACAGATTATGCAACGGCGCGGCGGACCTGCCGGTACCTGCGGCGGCGGGAATTGATGGCCGGGGCATGATCCGGGTGGCGGAGGAGGTGAATAAATTCCTGCGGGGCTTGCTGTCCGGGCGGCTGGACCCATGATATTATGCGCCCACCAGCCGGTCTATCTGCCGAGCCTGCATCTGTTTAACAAGATCGCCCTGTCGGACAGCCTCGTCCTGCTCGGCCATTGTCAGTTTGTCAAGCAGAGCTGGCATCACCGCAACCGGATCAGGGCAGGCAGGGACAAAATATACCTGACGGTGCCGGTCCTGCACAGCCATAAATTCGGCCAGAGCCTGAAAGACGCCCTGATCTGTAATGATCACTGGAAGAGAAAACATTTGCGCAGCATTCGCGAGGGCTATTCCCGGCGGCCCTTTTTTGACGATTATTATCCGGATATTGAACGGATTATCCGGCAACCCCACAAGACGCTGGTCGAACTGAACAACGCCCTGTTGATGCAATTCCTGCAGTGGTTTGAACTTTCCCCCAAAATCTATCACAGCGAGGATTACGATATTGAGGGTCATAAAAGCCGGATGCTGATTAAAATCTGCAAGCTGTTCGGGGCCGATCACTATATCTCGAATGAGGGGGCGCGGGCCTATCTTGACGAGGATATGTTCCGGCAGAATAATATCAGCCATCACTGGCAGGATTTTACCCATCCGGTCTATGATCAGGGCAGGGAATTTATCGCTAATCTCAGCGCCCTTGATGCCCTGTTCAATATCGGTCCGGACTGTGTGGATCTTGTCAGGAATGCGGGCAGGATATGATTGAAATATACCAGTTGAAATATTTTCTTGCCGTGGTGGAAACCGGTAGTTTTACCAAGGCGGCAGAACGGGTCTATGTCACCCAGCCCACCCTGTCCGCCGGGATAAAAAAGCTCGAAACCGGCCTTGATACCCGGCTGTTCGACCGGTCGGCCAAGCGGGTTTTCCTGACCGAAAACGGCACCCGCTTTGTCGAGCGCGCCAAGGCGGTCCTGCATCAGCTTAACCTTGCCGAAGCGGCCATGAGGAAGGGGGGCAGCCGGAAACTGCTCCGCCTCGGGGTGCTGATGACCATCCCGTCGCGCACGATACAGCAGATTCTCCAGCCGTTCCAGCGCGAGGAACCGGGGCTTGTCACCGAATTATTCGAAGGCTCGGAACAGGAAATCCTCAACCGGATGGATGAGGGCCGGATTGACCTTGCCCTGACTATCCTGCGTCCCGGCAGCCGCAGCAATAATATCCCGCTTTACCGGGAAGCCTATTCTCTGGCCATTGCCAGCCATCATCCGCTTGCCAACAAAAAAATGATCACGCCGACCGACCTTGCCAATGAGGCAACCATTGTCCGCAGCCGTTGTGAGGTATTAAGCGAAACCAGCCGGTTTTTTACCGATCATAATGTGCGTCCGCGTCTTGTTTACCGGACCGCACAGGATGAACGCGCCCTTGCCATGGTTGCCGCCGGGATTGGCTTTACCACCATGCCCGATCATTACCGGGCCGATGGCGTTACCCGCCTGCCGATGGATGGCTATGATTTTGAGCGGGAGATCGGGTTTGTCCAGAGCAATTATCATCTTGGCCCGGAAAAATCCGCCCTGCTCGAACGGTTTGTCTCCATGACCCGAAGCAGCATATCGGATATGGCCCTGATATTGCTCTAATCCGGTTTTTTCACGATTGTCTCAAACAGGGTGAAATTGCTCTTTTGCGCGCGGGCGATGGCCTGTTTGATCAGTGATTGTTCAGGGCTGTTTGCCGCATAACCCTCTACCAGATCGCCGTAAACCTCTTTTTCATAATAGTCATCGGGATAGACCTCCAGCCACATTCTGATCCGCTTTGATCCCGCCCAGTCGAGATCAAGGCGTGCCACCTCATCCGGCAGAAGACGGGTGTCGGAATATTCCAGCCACTGGCCCCCGGCATAGCCGACCTCGCGCCTGATCTCATGGGTGACAGCGGTGTTCGCTATTGCCCGGCCCCCGGCATCAAGGGCGACGGCGTGCATGATGACTTTCGGGGTGATATAGGTCGGGAAGGCATGACCGACCCCGGTATTTTTCAGGCTGAAACGCGCCTTGTCCTTCGTCGCCTCAAATGTTGCCTGAAGGCCGTTTTTGACCATTTCCGGGTCATGAATACCGCGCCACAGATGCTTGCGATCCGGCATATGGCATTTCTGGCAGGTGATATTCTGTGCCGCCTGCGGGCTAGCCTGCCACTCGGCAACGGTATTTTCAAGTGGCTTGCCGTTAATGGCGTAGCTTTGCGGGAATTGATGACAGACCGCGCAGAAGCCGGATTTCTCAAAATCCGCAGTGCGAAAAACCCCGCCATGGGGATTTTCCGGATCACTCTGTCCGGTGACGCCGGTATCGCGCTGGGGCGGGCCAAAATGCTTATACTCCCTGACATGGCAGCCGGCGCAGCTGTTGCCGACTGCGGCCAGGCCCTGGGCGGCGGGCAGATGACCCTCACCGCGCGCGCGCGCGCTGGCAAAGGCCGCCTTCTGTTCGGCAAGCGGCGCATGACATTCCAGACAGTCATTGGCACTCTGCGTATCATAGGTCAGCAACTGCCCCACAAGGCCGGGCGACATGGCATGGGCGTGAAAACTGGTCTGCCATTGCTGATATTTATCCGCATGACACTGGCCGCAATCTTCGGGTTTGAGGGATTGCTCCAGCGCGCTCCATTCTGCGGGCGGCGTCCCTTGCGGCTTTAGCGGCTGCTGCCAGTGGTCGGCGGGTAATTTATCATTGCCCGGGCCGGCAGATGACGGCTGCTTTACCATTATGATCCCGACGATTATCACTATTAGGACCGCGATACCGATTGAGCCGTACTTTAAACTATATGTCATGATTTATCCGTATCAAATGTAAATACTGGCGATCTGCGCTCAAAATATATAGATATTTGATTTGTAAATCAATTCCCTGTAGTATCGGATGGATTTACAGTAATTACACCTGATAAATCTGAAATAACTGATAGCTATAATTAAATAACAGGAAGGCTGAAAATAATGAAAAACTTGTTCAGAAATATGATTAAAATAACCATTGCGTTGGCATTCTCCATGGTGATTGCCCTGTCTGCGTCCGTGGGCTTTGCTCATGAAAAAGAAGGGATGAACCCCTGCTCCATGAAGCATAATCCTTGCGACATGAAGAAAATGCACGACAAGAAGATGAATCCTTGTGACATGAAGAAAATGCATGACAAGAAGATGAATCCTTGTGACATGAAAAAGATGAATCCTTGTGACATGAAGAAAATGCATGACAAGAAGATGAATCCTTGTGACATGAAGAAACATAATCCTTGCGACAAGTAAATATTCGCACCGGATAGATTTCCGGTTGTCATAACGATCTATACCGCAGACCGGCTTTCATCAGGGTGAAATCCGGTCTGCATATTTTGGGTGCCGACCCTGATATGAATAGCAAAAAAATATTCAGCATAAATCGGAATACCCGGTCCCCGATAAATTTTCCAACCTCTACAGCTTGCCAATGAGGCCATAGCACGGAAACAGTTTAAGGCCCGGACGAAATGGCTGGAAAATCGATCTGTATAATGATAGATATTGTCTATGTATTAGATAAATATTAGTGATTTTATCTATGATAATATTTCGGCTAGAGTGGGTCCATGACCATCATTCAATCAGATATAAAATGCAACAGTCCTGAATATATATCCAATCAGGCCGCTATGGCCAAAATCCTGGCTGACCTGCGATGTAAAATAGCCGTTATTGAACAGGGCGGCGGGGCGAAATATTGCAAGCGTCACCTTGACCGGGGCAAGCTGTTACCGCGTGAGAGGGTCAACCGGCTGCTCGACAAGGGGTCGGCCTTTCTCGAATTTTCCCAGCTTGCCGCCTATGACATGTATAGCAAGGATGTCGCCGCTGCCGGGGTCATTACCGGCATTGGCCGGGTCGCGGGCATAGAATGCGTCATCGTTTGCAATGACGCGACGGTAAAGGGCGGCAGTTATTTCCCGATGACCGTAAAGAAACATCTGCGCGCCCAGGAAATCGCCGAACAGAATAATCTGCCCTGCATTTATCTGGTTGACAGCGGCGGCGCCAACCTGCCGACCCAGGACGAGGTTTTTCCCGATAAAAATCATTTTGGCCGGATTTTCTATAATCAGGCCATCATGTCGGCCAAGGGCATCCCGCAGATTGCAGTGGTGATGGGGTCTTGCACTGCGGGCGGGGCCTACGTCCCGGCGATGAGCGATGAAAATATCATTGTCCGCGAACAGGGCACGATTTTCCTCGCCGGACCGCCGCTGGTCAAGGCGGCCACCGGTGAGGTGGTCAGTGCCGAGGATTTGGGCGGCGGCGATGTTCATACCCGCATATCCGGCGTCGCCGACCATCTGGCCCAGGATGACAACCATGCGCTTGAAATTGCCCGCACCATTGTCGGTAATCTCAACCGCAAAAAGACCAATCCGCTGGCCTGCCGGGAAAGCCGGGAGCCGTTATATGACCCGGCGGAGCTTCATGGTATTGTCCCGCCCGACCTGAAAACCCCCTATGACGTGCGCGAGGTCATTGCCCGCATTGTCGATGGCAGTGATTTTGATGAGTTCAAGAAACGTTACGGCACGACACTGGTCTGTGGTTTTGCTCATATATATGGTATGCCGGTGGGGA
>JALUWZ010000183.1 GCA_027019205.1 Emcibacter sp. | reverse complement strand
CTGACAGCGGCCATCGCGCCCGAGGCCAAGGGGGCGCGGCGCTGGCTGCGGATTGGCAGCTTCACCCTTCAGGCTTCCGAATTCCTCAAACCGGCATTCATTATTTTCAGCGCGTGGATGTTCTCGGAATCTCACAGAAATCCGGGATTTCGGGGCCGGACCATATCGGTCATTTCCTATCTTGTTGTGGCGGCTCTGGTGATTAGCCAGCCGGATTTCGGCCAGACGATATTGATCTCCGTGGTCTGGGCCGCCCAGTTTTTTATGGCGGGTCTGCCGATGATCTGGGTGTTGGGCTTTGCCGGTCTTGGCATGTCGGCGGTCTTTATGGCCTATATATTATTGCCTCATGTGGCGAGCCGCATTGACCGTTTTCTGTTTCCGGCGGGCAGTGATACCTTTCAGGTGGATACCGCGCTGAATGCCTTTCGCAGTGGTGGACTGTTTGGCCGGGGGCCGGGCGAGGGGGCGGTCAAGAAAATCCTGCCGGATGCCCATACCGACTTTATTTTTGCCGTTACAGGCGAAGAATTCGGCATAATTCTCTGTGTGCTGCTGATCCTGCTTTTCGCGGTTATCGTGGTGCGCAGCCTGATGAAATTATTCCGGGAAACCGACCTGTTTGTTTTCCTCGCCATATCAGGTCTGATGATTCAATTCGGCCTGCAGGCCTTTATCAATCTCGGGGTTAATCTGGCGTTATTGCCGAGCAAGGGGATGACCCTGCCCTTTATCAGCTATGGCGGCTCGTCAATGCTGTCGATGTCGATTGTCATGGGGATGGTTCTGGCCTTAAGCCGGACGGGCGTGCGGGATAATCTCGGAAATCTCAACCCGGCATGGGGACAGGCATGAAAAGACGTCGTACCAGTCATATTATTCTGGCGGCGGGGGGCACCGGCGGTCATATATTTCCCGCCATGGCGCTCAAGGATGAGCTGCTTCGCCGTGGTCATGAGGTCAGCCTGATCACCGACAGCCGGGGCTATCACTACCGGGATTATTTTGAAGATATTAAAATCCGCAAAATCAACAGTGTCAATTTTGCGGGCCGGGGCAAGCTGGCGCGCCTGATGGCGCTGCCCGGACTTATCCGGAGTATTTCTGATGCCAAATTTATCCTGAAAAGTTTGAAACGTCCCCCCGGCGTGGTTATCGGCTTTGGCGGCTATCCCTCATTCCCGAGCCTGAAAGCCGCCCTGTCCCTTAAAATTCCGACCTGTATTCATGAGCAGAATGCGGTGCTGGGCCGGGTGAACCGCTATCTGGCAAAATCAGTTGACGCGGTGGCGCTGTCCTTTGAAAAGACCCTGAAATCCCGGATGGAGAAATACGCACAGGTTATCGTGACCGGTAATCCGGTCCGGCAGGAAATCGTCGAACTTGGTGATAAATTCTATCCCGATATTGGCGAGGAGCGTATTTTCCGCATTCTGGTGATTGGCGGCAGTCAGGGGGCGAGCATTTTCTCCGATGTGGTGCCGCAGGCGATCTCAACCCTGCCCCGCGCCCTGCAGCGCCGCCTGCAAATCACCCAGCAATGCCGGGCGGAAGATATTGACCGGGTGCGTGAAATCTATGCCGATACCAGAATTGCCGTCGAGCTTTCAACCTTCATTGCCGATATTCCCCAATGTCTGGAATGGGCCCATATGGTGATTGGCCGGGCCGGGGCATCCACCGTGGCCGAACTTACCGTATCGGGCAGGGCGGCAATCCTTGTGCCCTATCCCCATGCGACAGATAACCATCAGATTGAAAATGCCCGCGAGCTGGTCCTGAATGGCGGGGCGTGGCTGTTTAACCAGAAGGAATTCAATGCGGCGGAACTGGCAAAATTGCTGCAACGGCTGGCCAAACGGCCCCGGGATGTCTGGCGCGCATCGGAAGACGCCCGGAAAATCGGCAAGCCGTTCGCCACCAAGGATCTGGCCGATCTGGTGGAACGTCTGGCCCTGGTCAAGGGCAACAGGCGCAGTATCCACATAGCAGAGGAGGACAGTGATGACTGAACATATCCAGCCGATTAAAATCGGCCATCCGATCAATATCGGTATTCTGCATTTTGTTGGCATTGGCGGCATCGGCATGAGCGGCATTGCCGAGGTCATGTATAATTTTGGTTACCGCGTGCAGGGCAGCGATATTGGCGAGAATGCCAATGTGGAGCGCTTGAGGGCGCTCGGCATCAAGGTCATGATCGGCCAGAAAGCGGAAAATCTTGACGGGGCATGGGGCATTGTCTGTTCGTCAGCCATAAAGCCCGATAATCCGGAGGTGATCGCCGCCCGTACCGCCAAGATGCCGGTAATCCGCCGGGCAGAGATGCTGGCCGAACTGATGCGGCTTAAATGGTGCGTGTCGATTGCCGGAACCCACGGCAAGACCACCACCACCTCAATGGTCGCGGCGATACTGGATCAGGCGGACTATGACCCGACCGTGATCAATGGCGGCATTATCAATGCATATAATACCAATGCAAGGCTCGGTGCCGGGGACTGGATGGTGGTCGAGGCCGATGAATCCGACGGTACGTTCGTTAAAATTCCGTCCACGGTGGCGGTGGTGACCAATATTGATCCCGAGCATCTTGACTTTTACGGCGATTTTGAGACGGAGAAAGAGGCTTTCCGGACTTTTGTCGAGAATGTCCCTTTTTACGGTTTTGCCGCCATGTGTATTGATCATCCCGAGGTTCAGGCCCTGATTGGCCGGATCACCGACCGCAAGATCATCACCTATGGCTTCAGCCCGCAGGCCGATGTCCGGGCGACAAATCTGGTCTTCAAGGATGGCAGCGCCCATTTCACGGTCGAGATTATCAACCCCGATACCGGCAGTCCGGAAAATCTGTTTGCCATTACCCTGCCGATGCCGGGGCGCCATAATGTTCAGAATGCCCTTGCCGCCATTGCAGTGGCCTGCGAAATGGGGATAGCACCCGATATTATCCGGGCGGCTTTCGCGCGTTTTTCCGGGGTCAAGCGTCGTTTCACACTGGTCGGCAAGGTCGGGGGCTTTCAAATCATTGATGATTATGCCCATCACCCGGTGGAGATTTCCTCGGTACTGGCGGCAGCGCGTGAGGCCTATTCAGGCCGGGTGATCGCCGTGATGCAGCCCCATCGCTATTCAAGGCTGCAAAGTCTGTTTGAAGAATTCTGCAGCTGTTTCAATAATGCCGATATGGTGATTGTCGCCCCGGTTTACGAGGCCGGGGAACAGCCGCTGGTTGGCATCAACAGGGACAGTCTGGTCGATGGTATCCGCGCCGTGGGCCACCGCAATGTCATGGCGCTGGACGGGCCGGAGCAGCTGGCGGGCATGATTGAGGATATTGCCGGGGACGGTGATCTTGTGATCTGTCTCGGGGCCGGGACCATCAGCCAGTGGGCCTATGACCTGTTTGACCAGTTGAAAGGCAGGACGTGATGAGACGCAACATGCCCGCCGTTCGGGGCAAGCTGGAGCTTGATGCGCCGCTTGGAAAATTGACATGGTTCGGGGTTGGCGGGGCGGCGGATATGCTGTTCAACCCGGCGGACGCCGGGGATCTGGCGGCTTTTTTGCAATCAATCCCCCATGATATGCCGGTGATGACGCTTGGTGTCGGCTCAAATCTGTTGATCCGTGACGGCGGCATTGCCGGGGCAGTAATCCGTCCGGGCAAGAAATTCGCCGCCATATATTGCGCGGGAGATGACATCATCGCCGGGGCCGGGGCGCCGGATATTGCGGTGGCCGGGGCCGCCCGGGATGCGGGTCTTGCGGGGTTTGAATTTCTGCGCGGCATTCCCGGCACTGTTGGCGGGGCGGTGCGGATGAATGCCGGGGCTTATGGCCGGGAAATATCCGATATTCTGTGCTCGGCAGAGGTTATGGACCGGGCGGGCAACCGCCGGACACTTGGCCCGGAGGATTTGCAGTTTTCCTATCGTCATTCAGTCCTGAGTGATGACATGATCTGTATTTCTGCGCGATTCCGGGGCATTCCCGGCGACAAGAATGACATCGCCCGGAAAATGCAGCAGATCGCCGATGAGCGTGAGATGAGCCAGCCGCTCAGGACCAGAACCGGCGGCAGTACATTCAAAAACCCGGATGGCATCAAGGCCTGGCAACTGATTGACGGGGCCGGCTGCCGGGGACTTGCACGGGGCGGGGCGCGCGTATCTGAAAAGCATTGCAATTTCCTGATCAATGACGGTATGGCGACGGCACAGGATATTGAGGAACTTGGCGAGGAAATCCGCCGCCGGGTGATGAATAATTCCGGGGTGGAGCTGGAATGGGAAATTCGTATTGTCGGGCGAAAGGCGGGCTGTGATGACTAAACATGTTGCGGTGCTGAAAGGCGGCTGGTCTGTGGAGCGTGAGGTGTCTCTGGTCAGCGGGGCTGCTGTGGCAAAGGCTCTGCGCGCGGAAGGCTACCGGGTGACGGAAATTGATGTTGCGCCGGATATTGCCACCCGCCTGGCAAAGCTTGCCCCCGATATGGTCTTCAACGCCCTTCATGGCCGCTTTGGCGAGGATGGCTGTTTGCAGGGCCTGCTGGAAATCCTGAAAATCCCCTACAGCCATTCCGGGGTCACGGCATCGGCGGTTGCCATGAACAAGATAATGGCCAAGGATATCTTCCGCGCCCATGATATTCCCTGTGCCACAGACAGCATTGTCAGCCCGGCGGATTTATTTATCTCTGATCCGCTGCCCCGGCCTTTCGTGGTAAAACCCTGTAATGAAGGCTCCAGCGTCGGGGTGGTGATCGTCAAAGAGGGTGATGATTTCAATCCCGACATGCCCGGCCCGTGGCAGGATACCGATAGGATAATGGTGGAAAGCTACCTGCCGGGCCGGGAATTGACGGTTACCATAATGGATGGCCGGGCGCTTGGCGTGACGGAGCTTAAACCGCGTTCGGGCTTTTATGACTATGCGGCAAAATATCATGATGGCATGACCGACCATATTCTTCCGGCGGAATTGGCAGAAGACATGACCCGCCGGATCATGACCTATGCGGAAACGGCCCATGACATATTAGGCTGCCGGGGGGTGACCCGGGCGGATTTTCGTCTTGATGACAGGCCGGGCGGCGACGCTGTTCCCTATATTCTGGAAATAAATACCCAGCCCGGCATGACGCCCCTGTCGCTGGTGCCGGAGCAGGCGCGTCACGCGGGCATGAGCTTTGGCGAACTGGTCGTGTGGATGGTGGAGGATGCGTCATGTGGCCGCTAGCCAAAGCCCGAAATGCCAAGAAAGGCAAATCCGCTGGCCGACGCGGGACAAAGCAGGCCAGAAGCCTGAAACGGCGGCGGCGCGTCAGTCTTTTCTTGCGGGGAAGCTCTCTGGTCATGTTGGGCCTCGGGATTATTGCGTCCGTTTATATCTGGCAGACGGGTCTGTTTCACCAATGGCTGACAGAAGCCGGGGACAGCCTTGACCGGGACGTCGCCAATGCCGGTTTCGCGGTCGGCGAAGTCAGGATTACCGGCCAGAAAAATACCGGACTGAAACAGATTCGCGCGGCACTTGCCCTCTATGACGGACAGTCGATGACCTCTCTTGATCTGCAGGCGATGCTGGGTCGGATTGAAGACCTGCCATGGGTAAAAATGGCGACCATCACCAGAATTATGCCCGATATTCTGCAAGTCACCATTGTCGAGCATCAGGCCGCCGCGCTGTGGCAGGAAGAGGGGCAGTTTCATCTGATCAACCGGGCGGGGCTGGTCATCACTGACAGGGGGCTGGAAAAATATGCCGCTCTTCCCCAGATTGTCGGCCCCGGGGCCAATCAGCATCTGGGGGATATTCTGGCGATGAAACAAAAACACCCTGAATTATTTTCCCGTGTCACATCATGGATATGGGTCGGCAGGCGGCGCTGGGACATTGTTTGTCATAACGGTATCAGGATAAAACTGCCCGAGGCCGGACCGGACCTCGCATGGGAAAAATTATACCGCTATGAGCGTGACCAGAAGATACTGGACCGGGAAATATTGATTGTCGATTTGCGGCAGCCTGACAAAATGATAGTGCGCCTGAGTCCGGCAGAAGCTGAACGCCGCCGCCTGATGATGAAAAGCGGTAAAAAAGAAGAGAGTATTTAAGCCGATGCGAGAGCAGACAATCGCCGCCCTTGATATAGGAACCAGCAAGATAAGCTGTTTCATCGCCCGGATCGGTGGCCATGCCGGGGATATGGAAAACCGCCCCCGGGTGATTGGTATCGGCCATCAACTGTCCACCGGGCTGAAATCCGGGACAATTGTCGATATGGGTGAAAGTGAAATTTCCATCCGCAGTGCGGTGGATGCGGCGGAACGGATGGCCGGGGGCAGCCCGATTGATGATGTTTACGTCAATATTTCTGCCGGCCAGCCCCGGTCGCGCATTTTCTCGGTAGAGGTCGATGTCGCCGGACATGAAATAAGTCAGCTTGATATTGACCGGGTTTTGAGCGCCGGACAGAAAAACATCAAGGCAGAGGAGCGCTTTATCCTCCATTCCCGTCCGGTCAATTTCAGCATTGACGGGGTTGCCGGGGCCAGAAAACCGCTTGGCATGTTCGGGGAAAAGCTCGGGGTGGAAATCCATCTGCTGACCGTCGCCCTCAGCCCGCTGAAGAATATCCAGACATGCCTTAACCGGTGTCACCTGAATTTGAAGGCTGCGGTATTTGGACCCTATGCCTCGGCTTTGGCAGTGCTGGTGGCTGACGAGCGGGAGCTTGGCACCATATGTGTTGATATGGGCGGCGGCGTGACCAGCCTGTCGGCCTTTCGCGACAATGAACTTGTGTTTGGCGATATTATCCCGGTCGGTGGCCATCATGTCACCCGGGATATTGCCCAGGGTCTGTCGGTTTCCATGGAAAAGGCAGAACGGCTCAAGATTTTATACGGCGACTGTCTGTCCGCCCGGGTTCCGGTACGTGACCAGATTGATATTGACCAGATTGGCGAGGATGGCCGGGAATATGGCATAGCCATTCCCCGGTCAATGCTGACATCTATTGTCAGTCCACGGGTCGAGGAAACCCTTGAACTGGTACGCGACCGGATTATTGAGGCGGGTCTGCCGGACAGGGTGGGGCGGCGGATCGTCTTCACCGGCGGCGCCAGTCAGATTTCAGGTCTGGAAGAACTGGCCCGGAAAATATTCTCTGCTGATGCCTCGCCGTCTGTCCATGCGGATTTTCATGTCAGGTCCGGGCGTCCGGTCAGTGTGAGCGGTCTGGCCGATGCCACGGCGGGACCGGGATTTTCAACCTGTGCCGGGCTGCTGAATTACGGCGCGACGCAACCGGATGAAATTCATGCCCGGGTGCCGGGATCATCAGGAGAAGGCCTCTTTTCACAGATCAGGGCATGGCTGAAGGAGAATTTTTAGGCAGAATGACCAAAAAACAGATAAAAACGACTCGAAAATGAAAAAAAACGACTCGGAAGGCATTTTTTTAAAGACAGCGCGAATCACTTGAGGTAATTTATAGTTAACATATTGTTACTGCATATTGAATCGCGTATGAACATCAAGAAGGATGGAGAGCGCAATGACCATAGAATTTACACCGACCGAATTGACTGAACTGACCCCGCAAATTACCGTGTTCGGCGTGGGCGGTGCCGGGGGCAATGCGGTCAATAACATGATCAGTATGGGCCTTGAAGGGGTCGATTTTGTCGTCGCCAATACCGATGCCCAGGCGCTGGCCTATTCAAAGGCAGAACAGAAAATACAGCTCGGCGCTGCCCTGACCCAGGGGCTTGGCGCCGGGGCAAGACCCGAAGTGGGCCGCGCCGCCGCCGAAGAAACCCTTGATATGATCCGCGAGCATCTTCATGGCTGTCATATGGCCTTTATCACGGCGGGCATGGGGGGCGGCACCGGGACCGGCGCCGCGCCAATCATTGCCCAGACCGCCCGGGAAGAGGGTATTCTGACCGTTGGTGTTGTGACAAAACCATTTCAGTTCGAAGGCAACCGCCGGATGATTCTGGCCGATCAGGGCATTCGTGAGCTGGCCCAGTATGTTGATACATTGATTATCATCCCCAATCAGAATCTGTTCCGGATTGCCAATGAGAAAACCACCTTTGCCGATGCCTTTGCCATGGCGGACGAGGTATTGCATTCCGGGGTGCGCGGCATTACCGATCTTATGGTATTGCCGGGGCTGGTCAATCTTGACTTTGCCGATGTGCGTACCGTGATGAGCGAGATGGGCAAGGCGATGATGGGCACCGGCGAGGCCGAGGGCGATAACCGCGCCCTTGAAGCCGCAGAGGCCGCAATCTCCAACCCGCTGCTTGATGAAGTATCGATGAAGGGGGCCAATGGTGTGCTGATCAATATCACCGGCGGTATGGACCTGACCCTGTTCGAGGTTGACGAGGCGGCAAACCGCATCCGCAGTGAAGTCAATCCCGAGGCCAATATTCTGGTTGGCTCCGCCCTTAATGCTGATCTGGATGGCAGGATGCGGGTCTCCGTCGTTGCCACAGGCATTGATTCTGATGATCAGCCGCGCCGGGAAGAACCGCGCAAAACATACAGCTTTGATTCAAGCGCCGGGATTGAGAGCAGACCGCAATCTGAAGAAAAAGCGGACGGGGGCTGGGATGAGCCGGTGGCGGAACATAAAAGTCTGGTGGAAACCTCTATGGATGCAGTTCAGGCCTCCTCTGTTGCCAAAGTGGCAGAAACCGTGGCAGAAGAGGAAGTCCCGCTGGATCTGGTTAATGAGGTTGAGGAAATCGACAAGACCAGAATCCAGCAGGAAACAGAAAATCTTCTGGCAAAGCTGGCCGAGGGTATCGTTCAGAATTCCGAAAAACCGCAAGAGACCGGGGCCGGTGAATCGGCTGAATTAATTGCCTGCCGCGAAGACCCGTTTATTTCCGCCCCGCCGGTCATGCCGGAAAAAAGAGCGGAACCATTGATGCAGCAGCCCGATCCTTTTGCTGAAGCGGCGATGGTGAATGGTCCTGTGACCGGCAAACGCGCCCGCAAACGCGGTCTGCTGGGTATCTTTGGCGGTCGCAAGAAAACCCCGCACAAGAAACAGGTCAGCCTGCGTCAGACCGATATGTTGACCCCGGAAGTGGCTGGCAGCCCTGCGGCTGTAGAGTCACAACCCCCGCAACCCTCAGCGGCCAAACCATTAATCATTGAAGACGCTGTTGCCCCGGCGGCCCCCGTAGCGAAAGAGGATGATCACCTTGAAATCCCGGCCTTTCTCAGACGTCAGGCGAATTAGAATATCCGCCGGGAAATGGATAAAATAAAGAGAGTCCAGGTGAAGCAAGTATAAGGCAGAGGGAAATGATAATTCCCCGAAACTGAATTGGGCAGGCGTGTTGTATCTGCCCTTTTTTCTTTTTTCAATGTGAATAATGACCGGATCGCATGTTTGACATAAGTTTAAAAACCTCGCTTTGGGTTTCTGCGGAAATCAGAAGATGCGATATATTATTTCTGCCCATGACCGTCCTGCATCGGGGGGATGCCGACAGGGGACTTGTCCTGATCAGGCAGTCTGTCGGGGTGCGGGATGGTATCCTTCATGCCCGGCGGCGGGATATGTCGGGTAAATTACAATGGTATAATCCATTAGGCCCGGATGTGGTTGAAAACAGCGTTATGGATGACTATATCGCCCGACAGAGACAGTATGACGATGATCTCTGGGTCCTGGAGGTGGATGATCCAAGGGGGCAATATTCCCCGCCGTCATGATCCATGACTGTGAATTTCGGTCATTTCACTTGACGGAAGATTTATTTCGGCTAAAAATTCACGTTGAAATTTTTAAGCAAAAGGGCTGAAATATGTTAACTGTTCCGGAATTGGTTGAACTGGCAGGCCGGGGGGTCAGATATGTTGATGCCCGAACGGCTTTTGAGGAATGTCGGGACAAAAATGGTCTGATCATCGACGTCAGGGAAGCGGAAGAAGTATTGGCAAAGCCGGTTGATGGGACTGTGAATATTCCCCGGGGGGTGCTGGAGATGAAAATTCTTGATCTGGTTCCCGATCATGACAGACCGGTTTTTCTTCATTGCGCGACAGGTGCGCGTGCGACATTGGCTGCCGAGCAGCTACAGCGTCTCGGATATACCGGGGTCAGTGTTATTTCCTGTAGTCTTGATGATATATGCCGGTTGCAACAGGAAGGAAGCTCCAGGTGAATTCCCCGCTGGTTATTGATTATTACTCGGATATATTATGTGTCTGGGCGTGGATTGCCCAGCGCAGGATAGAAGAACTTCGCCAGGAATGGGGCGAGAGGATTGAATTGCGCCATCACTATCTGGATGTTTTCGGGGATACGGCGACAAAAATGTCGCAACAATGGCAGGACCGGGGGGGATATAACGGCTTTGGCCAGCATGTTATTGAGTCTGCGGCCCCCTATGAAAATGCTATTGTCAATACCGAAATCTGGCGCGACGCGAGACCGGCGACATCCGCCAATGCCCATCTGATCCTCAAGGCAGCTGACCTGGCCTATTCCCCGGAAGAGTCGGCGGCATTTGCCTTGTCCCTGCGTCGGGGTTTTTTTATTGACAATATGGATATTGGTCTTCTGAGCGTTCTGATGTCACTTGCTGACGGGGCAGGGCTTGATGTGGACAGGCTGAATAATTATATTGAAAATGGTCAGGCAATGGCCGCGTTGCTGAAAGATTATCAGGCGGCACAGAAACTGGCCCTGAAAGGCAGCCCGGTATGGGTGATGAATAGCGGCAGACAAACATTGTTTGGTAATGTCGGTTTCCGGATATTGAATGCAAATATCAGGGAAATTCTTGATCACCCGGCCAGTGAGGTCAGCTGGTGTTAAAAAAATATATTTAATTCAGGATTTTTTTGCCGCCCCCCCTTGACTATTTCCCTTGAGGTTATATCTCTTGCAGTAGTTGCTAGCACTCGATCATGGTGAGTGCCAACAACACGATATTTTTAACATAACCAAGAGAAGAGGTCTATAAAATGGGTTTTCGTCCTTTACATGATCGCGTACTTGTACGGCGCATCGATGCGGAACAAAAAACTGCTGGCGGTATTATCATTCCTGACAGTGCACAGGAAAAACCCAGTCAGGGTGAAATTGTTGCTACAGGAAATGGTGCAAAAGCTGAAGACGGCACGGTGACGGCGCTTGACGTGAAAGCCGGTGATACGGTGCTGTTTGGCAAATGGTCCGGAACGGAAGTAAAGATTGACAATGAAGATCTGTTGATCATGAAAGAGTCCGATATCATGGGCATCATCGACTAATTATCCCCTCTGGAATATATCTTAAAAAAGGAAAATATAATGGCTGCAAAAGACGTAAAATTTGGCTCTGACGCCCGTTCACGTATCGTGAATGGGGTTGATATTCTCGCCAATGCCGTAAAAGTTACTCTGGGTCCCAAGGGCCGCAATGTTCTTCTCGACAAATCATTTGGCGCCCCGCGCATCACCAAGGATGGTGTATCCGTTGCCAAGGAAATTGAACTGGTGGACAAGTTTGAAAATATGGGCGCCCAGATGGTGCGCGAGGTCGCTTCCCGGACCAATGATGTTGCCGGGGACGGGACCACAACCGCAACCGTATTGGCCCAGAGCATTGTTCGCGAAGGTTTCAAGGCCGTTGCGGCAGGCATGAACCCAATGGATCTGCGTCGCGGAGTTGATCTCGCGGTGTCAAAGGTTGTTGAAAATCTTAAATCCCGGACCAAATCCATTTCCTCCAGCGAGGAAGTCGCGCAGGTTGGCTCCATTTCCGCCAATGGTGAAGGTGACATCGGCCAGATGATTGCCGATGCCATGGACAAGGTTGGCAAGGAAGGTGTGATCACCGTTGAAGAAGCCAAAGGACTGGATTCAGAACTTGATGTC
>JALUWZ010000182.1 GCA_027019205.1 Emcibacter sp. | reverse complement strand
ATCATAGCTGCGGGATATTTTTTGGTTGCGAGCTTTTCACATTTTTTAAAATGTAAAAATTGTGGACACGATATCTTTAAGGGCAGAACTGGCTGGTATGGTATATTTCCTCACAGGACTTGTACTAGATGTGGCGAGGATTTGACCAAAGCTTAGAATCAATGGAGAATCAAGAACAAATAATGCACTACCAAATAGGGACAGTTTAGGGAAATAGGGACAGCAATAAAAACTCAAAATAAGTGGGTCAGAATCAATGGAACGCTGTAACGCCGCTTTCAAAAAACGAATTCTGCTCCAGTGCTATGACGCACTTGAGACAATGGGATTCACTCGGTATCGTAAAGAGGATGTGGATTGGCCAATACATGATGGCTTTCATCTTTGGGTTGGCTTAAATACTGGTCTTCATCCTGATCGCCTCAATATTAATCCTTTCGTTGGTATCCATGTGGTGCCACTTGATAGATTAATTGACAAACTCGAAGGAAGTAAATACAGCCGTAGTACAGCCACCTACGCCATTCATATGGGTGAACTTGAAGCGGCAGAGGATGAGCAGGCCTTTGCCTTTGGACCGCAACAGAGCGAAGGTTTTATTCTTTCGGAATGTGAACGTCTGGCGCAGCTTTATGCCACAGCGGGACTCGATTACGCCAAATCCATTGCCAGCTATGAGACTTTACTTCCGCTACTTGAAGGTCGTGTCGAGATGCTTGGTGGTTATCCGGAGCGTGTTGCAACATGCCTCTACCTCACGGGCCGCAAATCTGAATCGCGTAAATTCACGGAGGATTTTCTGAAAGGGAAGCATGATTATTTTAAAGGTTTCGCAGTCCCTTTTTTACAGATGCTGAATGAATTATGAGGATAATAGCAGAATCAAAATCTTCAATCAATGGCAATCAATAGGGTCAGAATCATTGATTTACCGGGAGGACCCCCTGCCTGAGCTCTTTAGGTGATGAACCCCGACCGATTTATAATATTTGCAATCCCAGAATATCAACCATCACATCAAAATCCCGGTCGCTATGCAAAAGCCTATGATTGTTCTCTATGCAAAAGGTTGCAATCAACATATCAATGGTTTTTCTGACCGTAATGCCCCCTTTTCTCAAACGTCGATAATTATCGGCACTTTTAATTGATATATCGTGGCCAACCATCGGGGCAAAGGCAAGATTTTCCAGCTCGGTTTTCACCTTTCTGTAATCTTTGTCCTGGCGAAAGCCTTGCAAGACCTCTGTCAGGATCAGATCACCAATCAGAAGAGGTTCCCTGCCCAGCAATTCATTCAGAAGATCAGTCTCCCGGCTTTGTCTGCCGTTGAAAAAATCAATCCAGACAGAGGAATCTACCAGAATCATCCATCCCGCCGCATTTTGTCCAGATCACCATCCCACTCTATCGCCCCGCGTAATTTGCGCAGATCACTTTGCCGGTTGATTTGCACCAGCAGCTTCAAGCCTTCCTCAACGGCCCCTTTCTTGGTTGGGGACCCCGTGGCCTGCATGGCTTCTTTCATAAGCTTGTCATCAATATCTATGTTGGTTCGCATAAGTTCTCCAATGTGTATGATTTATATTATCATACACATAAATCCGTAAAAGTCAAAATAAACAGACAGAAGGCTATGAGCAAGGATTACGGCGGCAGCAACCGAATTATGCACTCTTTTTAAGAAACGGGGGACCCGTCCCCCGCTCGCGTGGCTCGCTCCCCCGCCTCGCATTGGCTCGGGCGCGCGGTCGCGCTTGCCTCAGACCTCCGGTCTTCGGAGTCTGAGTATTGGCGAGAGAGGGCGATGGTGGTGCCCTCTGATCTATCCGGAAAGGATTCGGCATCCTAGCGCCAGCGAGGCAAGGCCGCCAATATCCAATAATGGCCGCCCGGAGCTTTAGCGTAGGTGGGGGAGCGCCTCCCATAAATTAAGGGCGCGGGGGTGAAACCCCCATCAAATAAAAATATAACAACATCAATCACCTGTGGTCCGGGGACCAGCCTTGTGACCATTGGGATGCCGGGACGATTTCCGGCTCTTCTCCGTTGGCATGAAACCATGAATCGACGACATAATGGCCGGGGCCGTTAATTACCCTATCCTGTCCGATCTCATAAATAGTTGCGCTATTATGGGGCCAGCGGTCGAAAAAATTGCCGCGCCGTAACGGCTTGCCCAATATATGCAGCCGGATCAGTCCGGCCTTACGCAAAATATACAGATAGGTCGTGGTATTAAAGGCCTCATCAATACAATCCATCTGGCCACGGGTGGAGAAATTTATGATCTGCGCCCCGGCCTTGTCATGACCGGTCCCGGTTTTTGGTCCGACAAATTGTTCAAAGCGGCCAATGGCAGTTTTGATCATATCCCGTTCCTGTGCCGCCGTTCGGGCCGGGACGGCAAAAATTTGCCTGATCTGATGCCATTCCGGGGCAGAAAGGCCGGTTTTGCGGTAATAGCGACAGCCATAGCCCTCGCAGATGCCAAAATCCTGCTGAACAAGCACATCCTGATGATGCTCTTGCAGCAGCCTCATGGCCGGGCTGCTGCTGCAGGCCGCGAGCAACAGAATCATCCCTGTTATAACTGTTATTCTTGTCATGTCATCCTCGCCTGCACGCAGTCAAGATAATGCGCCGCGAGCCGCTCATGCCACGGCACCTTGTGATCCTTTGCATGAAAGCCGACATGACCACCGTCATCGGCAATCACCAGGCTCACCGCCCCCGCCACAGGCCAGTCACGGGCCAGATAATCTTCCACCGGAATCCACGGGTCGTTCCGGGCATGAACAAGCAGGGTCGGGATTTTTATATCTCCGACGAAATTTCGCGCCGAATGGAGCCGGTAATATTCCTCGGCCCCGGTCATGCCATGGGCCGGGGCGGTGAATTTATCGTCAAAGTCAAACAGTGATTTGGCGGCCTTTGCCCCGGCAAGCAGGCTGGCCGAAATCCGCCCGGCCATCTGTCCGGCATAATTTTTCATCCCCAGCAAAAGATAATTGTGATACAGCCGGTTGCGCCTTTCCATAATCCGCACCTGAACCGATTTCAGGTCAAGCGGCGCACTGACCCCGATCGCCACGCGGATGCGTTCGTCCGCCCCGCGTTCCCCGAGATATTTCAGCATCATATTACCCCCGAGCGATATACCGTAAAGAATAATCCCGGCCCCGTATTCGCGCGCCGCAACCTGATCCACCACCCGGGCAAGGTCGTCGCTCAACCCCCCGTGATAGGGACCCCTGCTGCTGTCCGCCGACGGTCCGGCCCCGCGCAGGTTAAGCCGCAACACCGGATAGCCAAGCGACAGAAACCAGGCCGCAGCTGAGACAATATTGGGCGATTCTTCACAGCCCGCCAGCCCGTGAATAAGGATAACGACCGGCAGCCCTGCGGGTGTCACGGGTCGGTGCAGCGCTGCCTTGAGACCAAGGCCGTCCCCGGTCTTGAAACTGACCCGCTCAAAATCTGGCCCGAGCGGCAGCGCCGGTCCACGGATCGTATTACGCAGGGTCTGAAGATCGGCCCCGCGCCATTTCAGCCCTGTCCTGAAGTCGGGAATTTCGAGGCCGGGAACGGGCCGGCCAAAATATTGATATCCCCGTTTACTTTTTGTCGAGACCATCTTCCCCGCTCATTTTATGGTCATAGGTGATCCATCTGGTTTTCTGGCCAAACCGGTCATAGAAAATTTGCGCCCCTTTGTTATCCTCCGCCGTAATCCAGCGGATCACCGTGCAGCCCTGGGCCTTGGCGACATCTTCAAGCCGTTCGAGCAATGCCTTGCCAACCCCCGTGCGACGCCCGGCGGGACAGACAAAAATATCGTCAAGAAAGATACCAACCTCCCCGGCCATCGGACGCAGGAAACGCCGGTAATGGATAATGCCCTTTGCCTCCCCCTCCACCAAGGCCGCCAGGCCGCGCAGCTCGGTCTCGTGGCCGTCAAGCCAGCTCCAGGCCGTACGCAGCTGCTGGTCCGTCATCGACACGTGATAGAATTCGGCATAGGCCTTGTATAATTCAGCCCATCTGGCAAATCCTATCTGCCGGATTTCAACAATTTCAATCATTCTTTCCCCATATTCTCACTATATTTTGCCATGTTTTTGGCACTATAACGTAAAAAAGCCGCACCTCAAAGTCATGAGGACGGCTTTCAAGAAATAATAACGAAACGAGGTTAGATAACGCCGTCGCGTTCCATACGTTTACGGTCAAGTTTACGCGCACGTCTGACGGCAGCGGCACTTTCACGGGCTCTCTTTTCAGAGGGCTTTTCAAAAAAGCGCCGCATCTTCATTTCGCGGTACACGCCTTCGCGCTGCAATTTTTTCTTCAGCGCACGAAGAGCTTGATCTACGTTATTGTCGCGGACAGAAACCTGCATTGGTCTGTCACACTCCTTTCCAGATTAGAGGTTAAAACAAGCCCGTGAACATCGTTAACCGAATCCACAGGGCAGTGACTTCTAGCAAAAGCAGATGCCCTTGTGAAGTATTTTATGGAAATAATTCTGATGAATGCTAAAATGCCCCTGATCTTTATTATTTCAGAGCGCCCCATGACCTCACCCAAAACCGATATTCCAGACGACCTGCGCCGCCCGCTGCTAAAGGCTGCCCTGCCCCATATACCCTTTGACGGCTGGTCAGACAGGGTGCTCAGCCGGGCGGCCCGCGACCTCGGGCTTGACCCGGCCATGGCCCGGCTTGCCTTCCCCGGTGGCGCGGGCGACATGATTGACCTGCTGGCAGACATTCATGACCGGGACATGCGGCGCCTCTGTCCTGATGAAACCCTGAACCGCCTGAAAACAAGGCAGAAAATTACCCTGCTGGTCCGTACCCGGCTTGAGGTCGAACAGGATATACGTGAGGCCGTGCGCCGGGCCGTGACCTTTCTGTCTCTGCCGCAAAACAGCCCGACCGGGGCAAAGATACTTTACCGGACCGTGGATGCCATGTGGAAGGCCATTCATGACCCCTCCACGGATTTCAACTATTACACCAAACGCCTGACCCTGTCGGCGGTCTATAGCAGCACGCTGCTCTACTGGTTAAATGACGAGACGGAAAATTATCAGGATACCTGGGATTTTCTCGACCGGCGCATTGACAATGTCATGCAGTTTGAAAAAACCAAGGCACAATTCAGAAATTTCACCGCCAAATTCCCGGGCTTCCGGAGAATATCCTCCTAGTCATGCGGAACCAGGGCGATAGCGTCTGCCTGCTGCACACGCCATTCCGCCAGCCTGCGGGCAATGCCATCGTCGGCAAGCCCGAGGATCGCCGCCGCCAGCAAACCGGCATTCTTTGCCCCGGGCTTGCCAATGGCAAGGGTCCCGACCGGGATGCCACCCGGCATCTGAACAATCGACAACAGACTGTCCATACCCTTCAGAGCCTTGCTTTCCATCGGCACCCCAAGAACCGGAAGGGTGGTAAGAGCCGCAGTGACCCCGGCCAGATGAGCGGCGCCACCGGCCCCGGCAATGATAATTTTAAGCCCCCTCCCGGCGGCGGACTCAACATAATCACCCAGACGTTTCGGTGTCCGGTGGGCGGAAATAATTTTTGCTTCACAGGCGATGTCGAGCTGTTCGAGAATTTTTGCGCTCTCCTTCATGGTATCCCAATCAGACTGGCTTCCCATAATTATCCCGACAAGGGGGGTGTCTTCTGTCATTACGCCATTCCCGTCATTGTTGATATATCTTGAAATTGTCACTTTGCTCCTTTAACATAACCGGCGAGTAGATATCAAAGAAGGGTCGCGGATTATAACAATCCTTTAAAGGGGTGCAAGCCTTCCGGGAAAAATATTAGTTATCAGGTTTTTGAAATGAGAGTCCCTACCACCGGACCAACCAGAAGAGCAGAACCGCTGCGCCGGAAGAAAGCGGTTGGCAGGGCCGGGGCAACGTCACAGACGGCCCCCGTCGGCAGCATCCGCGATATTCAGGATACGGCCAGCATCATGGGCATCCCGGCAGCGGAAATGACCGACAAGGTGCGTGCGGCGATCATGACATTGATGTCAGAAGTCGACAATATGCGTAAAGACCTGGAACTGGCCCACCGCAAAATTTCCGAACTGGAAAAACTTGCCGATCAGGACAGCCTGCTGTCAATATCCAACCGGCGCGCCTTTGTCCGTGAAATGACCCGGATGATTTCCTATTCCCAGCGCTACGGCATCAACAGCTCGCTGATTTATCTGGATCTTAATGACCTGAAGAAGATTAATGACTCTCTTGGTCATAAAGCCGGGGATGCGGCGCTGTTCCATCTGTCAAAAACCATTGTCAGCAACCTGCGGGATTCGGATATTGTCGGCAGACTGGGCGGTGATGAGTTCGGCATTATCCTGCCCAAGGCAAACGAAAAAATAGCCAATGAGAAGGCCAAATCGCTGATCCGGGCGATCGCCGAAAACCCGCTTGACTGGCAAGGCAAAAAAATAACTCTGAATATGGCTTATGGCATTCACCCGCTTCTTGGCCATGAAAGCGCCGATCAGGCCCTTGATCAGGCGGACCAGAATATGTATGCCCATAAAAAAGAATTAAAAAAGAAATAGACGGCACCGGATAATATCAGGCGATAATATCTGGCAGCATATCATTTTCCAGCCGACTGATCCGGTCACGAAGAAAAAGCTTTTGTTTTTTAAGACGCTGAATCTGGATTACATCTGATTTACCGCTTTCGATCAAAGCTTCTATTGCCATATCAAGATCCCTGTGCCGGACCACCAGTTCCTGAATTTTCTCGGCAATTTCATTTTCTTCCATCGTCATGTTTTTAAAAAATTTCCCTCATGAACAAAATAACGCCCGAACAACATTATAGCATATTCCGACCCGGCAGGGGGCATTAAAATTCCGCTTGTGACTTCCAGCGCCGGACCCGCCCGACATCAATATCAAACAGGTCCAACATCCGCCCAAGAGTATGATCGACCATCTCCTCAATGGTTTCAGGCCGGGCATACATGGCCGGAACCGGCGGGGCAATAATCGCCCCCATCTCCGACAATGCCGTCATGGTCCGCAGATGGCCGGTATGCAGGGGAGTTTCGCGAACCATCAGGACCAGCCTGCGCCTCTCCTTCAGAACCACATCCGCCGCCCGGGTCAACAGGGTCGAGGTGACGCCTGTGGCAATTTCCGACATGGTCCGGACCGAACAGGGGACGATCAGCATCCCCAGCGTCCTGACCGACCCGCTGGCAATAACCGCCCCGATATCATCCGCCGGATGGACATGGTCGGCGAGCGCGCGAACCCCGGCAATATTCATGTCCATTTCATAGCCGAGCGTCACCTTTGCCGAGCGGGAGATCACCAGATGGGTTTCCACATCCACTCCCCGCAGCAGTTCCAGCAGCCGGACACCGTAACGAATCCCCGATGCGCCGGTCAGTCCAACGATTATTTTATCTTTTTTTGCGGCCATAGCCCGTTACCCGTTTTCAAAATGTTCCAATGATATTATCCCATCATGTCAAAAAGTTAAAATGAATCATGGATTTTCGTGACAAAATCGCCTTTTTATGCTTTAATGGTATGGCTAAATCCTTCCACACAGGAGAAACACATATGCATCCAGAATCTCATCTTGCAAGCCTTTCAGAAAAACACCAGAAACTCGATAAAATTATCCTCAAAGAAGAACTCAGACCGTCACCCGACAGCGTTATTCTCAACGGATTAAAAAAAGAAAAACTGAAACTTAAAGATGAGATGGAACGCTTCAGACAGGTCGTGTAGCACAGCCGCCACACAGCCCGGTTAACAACGGTTCTTCAATATGAAAACCCGGATAGCACTGCTGAGATTCGTGTCTCTTTGACTATCAATTTCCGTCACAAGCCGGGACAGGCTGATATTTCTGGACCGGGCAATCTTTTTTAACTGATCCCAGAATATATTTTCCAGGGTAAAGCTGGTCTGATGGCCGGCGATGACAATGGAATGTTTTTTCAGCCTGCCTTCGTCACCGGACATTTGCGCTCTCCCTACAGATTCTGGCACCCTACGAATTCTGGCACCCTACAGATTCTGGAAGAAATCATTGCCCTTGTCATCGACAACAATAAAGGCGGGGAAATTCCTGACCTCGATTTTCCACACGGCTTCCATGCCGAAATCCTCGAAATCAAGGACCTCCACTTTCGTGATATTATCCTGGGCCAGAATAGCCGCCGGGCCGCCGATGGAGCCAAGATAAAATCCACCATGCTGATGACAGCTGCTGGTCACTTCACGGCTGCGGTTGCCCTTGGCAAGCATGACAAGACTGCCGCCCCGGGCCTGAAAATATTCAACATAGCTGTCCATACGCCCTGCTGTCGTCGGTCCGAAAGAGCCGGATGCATAACCCTCCGGCGTTTTGGCGGGACCTGCGTAATAGACAATATGGTTTTTCATATAGTCCGGCATTTCCTCTCCCGCTTCCAGCTTTTTCAGGATGGCGGCATGGGCAAGGTCCCGGGCAACAATGATGGTCCCGGTCAGCGACAGCCGTGTCTTGACCGGATATCTGGACAGCTCCGCCCTGACCCTGTCCATCGGCTGATTGAGGTCAATCGCGACCACGGTTTCATCCAGATCGTTCGCCGTAACATCCGGCAGATATTTTGCCGGGTCGCGCTCCAGCGCTTCGATAAATATTCCGTCTTCGGTAATTTTGGCCTTGGCCTGGCGGTCGGCGGAACAGGAGACACCAAAGCCAATCGGCACCGAGGCCCCGTGGCGCGGCAAACGGATCACCCGGACATCATGGCAGAAATATTTTCCGCCGAATTGTGCGCCAATGCCAAATCTCTGCGTCATCCGGTGAATTTTTTCCTCCAGCTCCGGCACCCGGATGGCATGGCCGGATTTATCACCCACCGTCGGCAGACTGTCGAGGTAACGCGCACTGGCAAGTTTGACTGTTTTCAGGTTCATTTCTGCGCTCAACCCGCCGATGACGATGGCAAGATGATAGGGCGGACAGGCCGCCGTGCCCAGCGTTTTCAGCTCCACATCAAGAAATTCAAGCAATTTATCCTCGCGCATAATCGCCGGGGTCTGCTGATAGAGAAAGGTTTTGTTGGCGGACCCGCCGCCCTTGGCCATGAACAGGAAATGATATTCATTGCCTTCGGTGGCATATAAGTCAATCTGGGCCGGGGCATTGTTACGGGTGTTGACCTCGTCAAACATCGACAGCGGCGCCAGCTGCGAATAGCGCAGGTTGGTCCCGGTATAGGTATCAATAATCCCCTGTGTCAGGGCGGCCCCGTCATCGCCTTCGGTCCAGACATACTGGCCTTTTTTGCCGACAATAATGGCGGTACCGGTATCCTGGCAGCCGGGCAGGACCATGCCGGCGGCGATATTGGCATTTTTCAGCAGTTCGGTCGCAACAAACCTGTCATTGTCCGAGGCCTCGTCATCCTGCAGAATATTGGCGAGCTGCTGCAAATGGCCGGGCCGCAACAGATGGGCAATATCATGCATCGCCTCTTTCGCCAGCAGACGCAGGCCTTCCGGGGCGACCTCCAATATTGTCCTGTCCCCGACCGTGCGGGTTGAAACATAATCGGCGGTGATCTTTCGGTACGGCACCTCAGAGGCGGCAAGGGGAAACATATCTGTGTAATTTATGTCAGTCATAACATTTTTCCGAACGGGATTGCATGAACAGGGGGAAAGGCCGGAGATTATTTCTTTCTGAAGGCATCCAGAGTTACCACATTGCCGTCCTCTCCGGCATTCTTTGACTCAAGAGGAACGTCCACTTCCTCGACAATCGACGGCAGTTCCTCCGAATTGTCATTATTCACCTCGGTCGCATGAAAATGCAGGCCGAAATCAACACTTGGATCGAAAAAACCTTCCAGCGCCAGAAACGGGATTTGAAGATGTTCAAGCTTGCTGTTAAAGCTCAGGGATACCTCAAAATGACTATCATCAACCACAAGATTGGAAAATTGATTCTGGACAACAATGGTCATTTCATCCGGGTAACGTTTACGGAGGTAATCCGGAATTATGACATTCGGATAGCTGGTATTGAAAGTAAGGTAAAAATGATGGTTACCGGGCAGTCCCACCTCAGCCGCACTTTTCAGGACGTCCCTGACAACCGAAAGAAGCGCCAGTTGAACCATGTTGTCATATTGAATTATGGAGTCTGTCATTGTTCCAGTATCTGTTTAAACTACTATTATAATCGAATCTGCGATAGTCGGAGTATAACGGTTAACAACAGGGGGGGCCAGCCTATTTTTGCCCTGCGGCCAGCCCCCCGAATGTCAGAAGGCCGACTGAAGGCGGAAATAAAAGGACCGGCCCGCTTCATTCACCCGGACCGCTGCCGCATCATTCAGGCTTTCGCGGTTCAGGTGATTGGCGTAAAAGATGTCAAACAAGTTGGAAATACCAAGCTGTATCCGGGTCTTGCCGATAATTTTAACAGCCGCAAACATATCGATAACGGCATAGCCCGCCGTCACACCGGCATCACGCCCGCTGCCGGTCAGGGGATTGGCATCAATGCGGTTTTGCCTGAGCGACCCATGCAGATGTCCGCCCGCAGACCAGATATCCTTCTGATAAGTTATCGTCAGATCATAGCTGAAAGGGGGAATCTGGGCGAGGGGAATATACAGATTCTGATTTTGGCCATTGGTATAGGATATATTGCCGAAAAGCTTCAGTCTGTCGGTGATATTTGCACCACCCTCCAGCTCAAAACCCCATATACGGGCGTTAATATTCCTGTAGACCAGAGCATTATTGGCCAACAGAATACCGGCCTGTCCATGGGCGCGGTCGCGGAAAATATAGTCATTTATGTCATCATAATAGGCCGACAACAGGATGTTCCAGCCTGTCTTTCTCACCCCGAAACCCATATCAAATTCTGTATGCTTTTCCGGCAGGAGATCCGGGTTGCCAATCCAGCTTGAATTGAGCGTTACGCCGGACGGCATGACCACCGTCCCCCGAAGACTTGCCACATAGCGTTCAACCGTATTCGCGCTTCTGTTACTGCGGCCTAGCCCGAGATAGACGCTGGTCTCATCATCAAGGTTATATTCGGCCCTCAGCAGGCCACCGGTATTATTCTCTGTTTGCGGCGTTGCCGCCCTGCCATAATAGATATTATAGAGCATATTGGCAGACATCGGCATCATTCCCGGCATGACAAGGCTATTCTTCATGTCGCCGTTGTCGGCCCGGGATTTAACCATATCATGTCGCAGTCCCGCCTTGAGCGTCAGCTTGTCAGACAGCGACAGGGCCGTTTCGGCAAACAGGCCGATATTGCGGATAGTGGCATCGGGAATCAGGACAGATTGCACAAGATTAACCCTGGTCCGGTCCATATTATTGCCGTATCTGATACCCTGGTGGTTTACGTTCTTGATGTCAAAGCCGATGGTAATATCTGTCTCATTGATCTTGAGGTCAGCGGCAATTTTACCGCCCGTTGTTATCGCATCCAGTTCAGCCTGACGAAACATCATCATCCGGTCACGAAGCGAGAAGTTATTCATTTTATGAAACGCACGGGACCGGTAAATATTCACTTGCAAAGCCTGTAGCACACTATTTCCGTCAAAATCGTGATGAAATTTACCGCGCAGAATGGTGGCGTGCCCCTCGGGAGAATCCATCCCGGCCCCGGGGAATAATGTATCGCGGGTTTCTTCACGGCTCAGCCCGATACTGGCCTGTGTGGCCTCATCATCATATCCGGCCTCGGCACTGCCGCCATATATCCTGAAGGCAGTCCGGACCTCATTCCCGCCACCATCATCATAATTATTTGCGTCCTTGAAATGGCCGTTGAGGCGAAGATAAAAATGATCCCGCCGGGCAGATATATTGCCCGCCATGCTCCATATCCTGCCGTTGCTTTCATAGGCCCCGTCAAGACGGCCCTTGATATTCCGGCCATCACTGAAGATCGGGGCGTGATGCTCGACAATGATGGTTCCGCCACTGCCGCCCGGGCCATTCTGCACCGACTGATAACCGCGCTGGACAATGACTACATCCGCAGTATCAATATCGGCAAAGGCGGCTGATGTATCCATACGATTCGGACCGGCCCCTTCAAGAAAGGCCCCGTCATTAATGATCGTTAACTGGCCACGGCTTTGACCGCGAATAACCGGCTCCAGCGCATGCCCGCCCATACGACCACTGGTAACGCCGGGAACATTTCTGAGATAGTCTCCGGCATCGGCAGAGGGTCGCCCGTCTACATCCTTGGGAATGGAGGTCGATAAGGCCGGTTGCGGCATCTGGACCCCTGTAACGACAATTTCATCCATGGGCTGTGACGACCTGATGATAACGGTTTGGGCAAGAGCGTTGCTGGCTGACCCGGCAACAAATATCCCTGCGCCCAGAAGCAGACGCAATTTTGCTGATTTTTTCATAATTTCTGTTCTTCTCAATTGATTTCATACACCAACACACCCCGTCCGGTCGGGCGTGGTGGCTGGCAAAAAGGATTATGTGTCGAAAGAAATCAGGCGAGAGGCGGCGCACGCGGGGTGCGGGATTTATCCAGAACAAGGCGGGAAATGATCTGGTGAAGATGGTCAAAATATACTCTGTGGGTCGTATATTCACTGTCCAGAAAGGGAATTTCCACAGAAAAAACACTGATATTAACCTTGTGGAAGGGCAGGCAATAGATACAATATTTGGGGCCTGCCTTATCCTCGACAGGATTACCCTTTTCATCCAGCGTTATCCGCTTCAACCCCTGCGGGGTGCAGATGATATAACTTTGCGAGGCTGCCGGGACCGCGTCCGAACGCGCCCTCTCCATATCCGCGCTCGTTGCGGAAAGTGCCGCCGTTGACAGAAAATTTGCCAGCAGGACGCTTAGCAGAAACCGGCCAATCCCGCGTCCGGCGCGGGCCGCGATTACAGACAGGAACGGAAATGCTGTTGTGCCATACATGAATAATTTTTCGCCGGGTCATAAGATCGTGATCTGTTTTATGGCAGGGAAGCCGGCATATTTCAAGCAGATAATTTCCGGCCACCGGTCGGTTAATATCCTTGCAACGAAGGCCGGTAATTGATAACGTCACTTTTATTTGGGAGCAGGAAATGTCTAAAAATCATAATATGTTACGTAATTTTTTTCCGGCAGCAATATTAATTTATTCTGCCATATTCTTTCCCCGGGATGCCTTGGCAAAAAGCGCCACGGAAACCGGTGGCGATATCCTGTCCGTCCTGATTCCTGCTGTCGGCCTCGGGACAACATATTTCTATGAGGAGGGAAATCAGGGCATGATCCAGTTCGCCAAGTCCCTCGCCGCCACTGAAATCATCACCAAAGGACTGAAACTTGCCATCAACAAGAGGCGGCCAAACGGCGAATGCTGCGATTCCTTTCCCTCCGGTCATACCTCGGCGGCCTTTATGGGGGCGGCCTTCATTCAGAAACGCTATGGCTGGCGCTATGGCATCCCGGCCTATCTCGGGGCCGCCTTTGTCGGCTACAGCCGGGTCCAGTCCGATCAGCATTTCACCATAGATGTCATCGCCGGGGCGGCAATCGGCATCGCCAGCAGCTATTTTTTTACCACTTCATACGACGGGTTTCAGATAACGCCGCTGGCCGCAAACGGGGTTTACGGCATTAATATCACCAAAAGATGGTAGGGATAAAGTGAAGGGCTTCTGTTGCTAGGTGCCCTCCGAACCCCGCGTAACAAGCTGTTAGGCTGCTACAGCAAATGCTTCATTATCGTTTGCATTTACAAGTTGTGACCCGTCACAGCGGTATCATGCTGGGCAAAAGTCATATCTTTATTACGTACGTCGATCCTGTTTCGCCCCCCTAAGCTAATGGTGGAGGCGCCGGGTACCGCCCCCGGGTCCGTTCCGTCTATTCCATATATCAGTTTATTGCCATAGTCGGTTGCCCGACAGACTATATATAGGCGATAGTGATTAAGATTTGAATAGCCTGGACAAAATATTTATAACATAGCCCGTAACCGCCAACATAATGGGACAATATGAAACAATATCTCGATTTAATGCGCCATGTCCGTGATCACGGCACGGTCAAGCAAGACCGGACCGGCACCGGGACCTTGAGTGTCTTCGGCTATCAAATGCGCTTTGATCTTGCCAAAGGCTTTCCAATGGTCACCACCAAAAAGCTGCATCTGAAATCCATCATCCATGAATTATTGTGGTTTCTTGCCGGGGATACCAATATCGGATATCTGCAGGATAACGGCGTGCGCATCTGGGACGAATGGGCCGATGAGACGGGCGATCTCGGCCCGGTTTACGGCCATCAATGGCGTTCCTGGCCAACCCCCGACGGCAAAGAAATCGACCAGATTGCCAATCTTGTGCAGATGATCAAAAATAATCCTGACAGTCGCCGGTTGATTGTCAGCGCGTGGAATGTCGCCGATGTTGACCATATGGCCCTGCCGCCCTGCCACTGCCTGTTCCAGTTTTATGTCGCGGAGGGCCGCCTCAGCTGCCAGCTTTATCAGCGCAGTGCCGATATATTCCTCGGCGTGCCGTTCAATATTGCCTCATACGCGCTGCTCACCCTGATGCTCTCGCAGGTTTGCGGGCTTGAGCCGGGCGACTTCATCCATACGTTCGGCGATGCCCATCTCTACCGCAATCACCTGGAACAGGTGGAGGAACAGCTCAGCCGCGACCCTTTGCCTTTGCCGGTCATGAAAATCAATCCTCAGGTCAAAGATATTTTTGACTTCACTTACGCCGATTTTGCGCTGACAGGCTATGAAGCTCATCCCCATATAGCGGCCAAGGTCGCGGTATAATGGTAAAATTATCCCTGATCGTCGCCATAGCGGAAAATGGTATCATCGGCAAGGCGGGCGGTCTGCCGTGGCATATATCCTCGGACCTAAAATATTTCAGGAAAACCACCATGGGCAAGCCAATTATCATGGGCCGCAAGACATTTCAGTCCATTGGCCGTCCGCTGCCGGGCCGGGTAAATATTGTCATCACCCGTGATACCGGCTTTGCCGCAGAAGGGGTGATCACGGCCCACAGCCTTGACATGGCGCTGGAGGTCGGCACAAGTCTGGCCCTCGTCAAGAATGTTGATGAAATCATGGTCATCGGCGGGGCCGAGATATATCGCCTCGCCCTGCCGGATGCCGACCGGCTCTATCTCACCCGGGTTCACGGCGAGGTGGAGGGGGATACGCATTTCCCGGCCCTCGACCCCGATGACTGGCTGGAATACTCATCCAAAAGATTTCCCGCCGGTGAAAAAGACAGCCACGACTACAGCCTGCTTATCCTGGACCGGGTCTAAGGCAGCCGCCTTTACCCTTTCCCCTGCCTGGTTTTTAAGATTTATTATCATTGTTAATCATTTAATAACCTGAATATATCAGAATATAAAAATTAAGTGATCAATAATGATCTGACAAACGGGCTTAAAAACAGGAAACTATAAATGGTCAAAGTCACAGATATTCTACATAAAATCACTGGAAAATCCAAGGGAGGGGAGATGGAATCAATCCTTGATGCCCTTGACAGGTCACAGGCGGTAATTTCCTTCGATATGGATGGCAACATCCTTGACGCAAATGACAATTTTCTTGAAGTGATGGGCTATGATCTGGCCGAAATTAAAGGCAGGCATCACAATATATTTGTTGAGGAATCAGATAAACAATCCCCTGAATATAAACAATTCTGGCAATCCCTCAGGGCCGGCGAATATCAGGCCGCACGCTATAAACGCATTGGCAAAGGCGGCAGGGCCGTATGGCTCAGGGCGACCTATAATCCTGTTCTGGGGTCGAATGGCAAGCCTTTCAAAGTGATTAAATATGCCGCCGACATCACAGAACAGGTCTTGCAGAATGCTGACTATGTCGGACAGATAGAGGCTATCAGCAAGGCCCAGGCCGTGATCTCGTTTGATCTGGACGGCACTATCACCGACGCGAATGATAATTTCCTTGAAACCATGGGCTATAGTCTGGACGAGGTCAAAGGCAAGCATCACCGCATGTTCGTCGATGCGGAATATGAACGGTCCGCAGATTATAAACAATTCTGGCAATCCCTAAGGGCCGGTGAATATCAGGCCGCACGCTATAAACGCATCGGCAAGGGCGGTAAAGTGGTCTGGCTCCGGGCGTCCTATAACCCCATTATGGACCCGGACGGCAAACCCTTCAAGGTGATCAAATATGCCTCCGATGTCACGGAAATAGCCTTGCAGACTGCTGATTATGTCGGACAGATAGAGGCCATCAGCAAGGCCCAGGCCGTGATCTCATTCGATCTGGACGGCAATGTTACCGACGCAAATGACAATTTCCTTAAGGCGCTGGGATATACTCTGGATGAGGTAAAGGACAAACATCACGGCATGTTTGTTGAACGGGATTATCAACAGTCACCCGAATATCAACAATTCTGGAAATCCTTGCGGGCCGGTGAATATCAGGCCGCGCAATATAAACGTATCGGCAAGGGCGGCAAGGAAATCTGGCTTCAGGCATCCTATAATCCCATTCTGGACCCGGGTGGCAAGCCATTCAAGGTGGTCAAATATGCCACGGACATTACCGACCGGGTCACCGCCCGGATAGAAACCGAACGGGTCGGCAAGCTTGTTGATGAAAATCTTGACAAGATTCTCCATGCGGTCGGCGATGCCAACAGACAATCAACGACGGCATCCGATGCCTCGAATGAAACGCTGGAAACGGTTCAGGCGGTCGCGGCGGCAACGGAAGAATTCCAGATTGCCTCCAATGAAATTGCCCGCAGTATGGAAACCTCCCGGGCCGAAGTCGAAAAAGCGATGAGTGAAACCGCCAATGCCGACCACTCGACCCAGCAGCTCAGCAATGCGGCCATGGAAATGAACAAGATAGTCGAGGTCATTCAGGAAATCGCCAGCCAGATTAATCTGCTGGCGCTGAATGCCACGATTGAATCGGCCCGGGCCGGGGAAGCCGGGAAAGGCTTTGCCGTCGTCGCCTCCGAGGTAAAGGCTCTGGCAAACCAGGTCGCCGATGCCACGGCACAGATCAATACAGAGATCACCAACATGCAGACGATTTCCACCGATGTGGTTCACCGCCTAAGCGGCATCAAAGGCGCAGTGGAAATGGTTGAATCGAGCGTTACCACCGTTGCCAGTGCCGTGGAGGAACAGACGGTCACGACCCAGGAAATTACCTCGAACATGCATACCGCCACCGTTGCGGTCGGCAATATCAATGTAAATCTCGGCTCAATTTCCGAGGCCATTAAAAACGCCAATGAATTTGCCGAGGAGGGAACAGAACTCTACCGCAGTCTGGGCGCGTAACAAGCAGGGGCTTGAGTATAATTTTACCGTCATAGCCGCGCAGGCGGTAATCCAGAGCCTGAAAATATATTATATTAATCAAAGAATTACAGATAACTCCATCGTCTGTTTTCTGGATCCCCGGGTCAAGCCCGGGGATGACGAATGTGATATATCCCCGAGGGTGACGAATGTGATATATAACAGGGGTTTGTCAATGGCCCGGGCAGCCCCCTCAAGGGGCTGCTTTAGTCTATATATCAGAAACAGCTACTCGTGAAATTACAGCCCAAGACGCGGAATTTCAATTGCCGGGCAATGATCCATAACGACCTTGAGACCCGCATCTTGTGCCTTGTTCGCCGCCGTGTGGTTAATTACACCGAGCTGCATCCAGATCACCCCGGCCCCCTGTGCCACAGCCTCGTCAACGATCGGGCCGACGGCGTCAGATTTGCGAAAAATATCCACCATGTCAATTTTGGCCGGAATATCAGACAGATTGGCATAGACCTTCCGCCCGAGCAGCTCCGTCCCGGCCAGCCCCGGATTTACCGGATAAAGCTCATAGCCCCGACTGATCAGGAATTTCATAACCCGATATGACGGACGTTCGGGCTTCTTGCTCGCGCCGACAAGGGCGATGGATTTTACCGAGATCAGAATATCTTTTATCTCTGCGTCACTCATAATTTTTCTGCGATCTTAATTTTTCTGCGATCCTTCTGGCAATATCAATATATATTGCGCTATGGGGGCTGTCGGGGGCGTGGGCGACAATCGGGGTGCCGCTGTCTGATGTCTCGCGAATATCCATATGAAGCGGGATTTCGCCAAGGAAATCAACCCCGAGCCGGGCCGCGACCTCCCGCGCCCCGCCATGGCCGAATATATCTGACCGCTCACCACAGGACGGGCACAGGAAATAGCTCATATTCTCGATAATGCCGAAAACCTCTGTATCGGTTTTCTGGAACATATCCAGCCCCTTGCGGGCATCAATCAGGGCAATATCCTGCGGGGTCGAGACCACAATGGCCCCGTCCATATCTATGGTCTGGGCCAGGGTCAGTTGCACGTCGCCGGTGCCGGGCGGCAGGTCGAGCACCAGCACATCCAGTTCCCCGTCTGCATCCCACCGGGTGTCTGTCGTCATTTGTTTGACCGCCCCCATGACCATCGGCCCGCGCCAGATCGTCGCCGTGTCCTGTTTCATCATATAGCCCAGCGACATGCTGGCCAGACCATATTTGATGATCGGCAGGATCTTTTTATTCTCATCCTGACCGGGCTGTTCATCGACGCCAAGCAGCATCGGGATCGACGGACCATATATATCGACGTCAAATATCCCCGCTTTCAACCCCAGCGATTGCAGGGCAAGAGCCAGATTGACGGCGGTGGTGGATTTGCCGACCCCGCCCTTGCCGCTCGCCACCGCGATCACATGTTTTACGCCGGGAATCTTCCGGGCATTTTTCAGGGGACCTGCCCCCTTGGTCGGCGACTGCATGGCAGGAATTTCCTTCGCCGGGTCTCTTTGGGCGGTCAGGACAGAGACCACCTTGCTTATGCCGGCAATCGCCCCGAGTTTCGCGTCACATTTCTTCCGGACCTGTTCCATCATTTCCGCTTCCGCCGGATTAATGTTGAGGGCGAAACTCACTTCTCCGTCCCTGATGGCGAGTCCCTGCACCATGCCGAGCGAGACAATATCAACGCCCTTGCCCGGATGAGAAACAGATTTCAGGATATTCATCAGCTGTTCCTGCTTGATCTCTGTCATTTTGATCCTATCTATGTATACTATTGTTCCTGGCCCCTGATTGGAATATATAAGACATATGAATGTTTTTTACAGGGGGAAGGTCATTTTCCCGGTAATTTATCACGTAATTTACCGATATTTTTTCTTTGGAGGAGTTTTTTATGCCCTGGCAAAATAATAATGGTGACAAAAACCGTGGACCATGGGGCAGCGGGCCCGGCGGCAGCAATCAGGAACCGCCAAATATCGATGAACTGATTCGCAAGGGCCAGGATAAATTCCGCAGTGCCTTTGGCGGCGGCGGCGGCGGAAAAGGCGGCGGCAAAAGCATGGTCATGCTGATCGCCCTGTTTCTGGTCATCAGCTATCTCTATGCCGCCTTTTACAAGGTTCAGCCCGATGAAGCCGGGGTGGTATTACGTTTTGGCAAATGGATCGAGACCACCGGTACTGGCCTGCATTTTCATTTTCCACCGATTGATCAGGTCATCATTAAAAAGGTCACCGCCGTCAACAAAATCGACGTCGGCTTTGGCGGCAGTAAAAAGGAACGCCAGATGCTGACCGGGGATGAGAATATCGTCGATGTACAATATTCCATTCTGTGGCGCATCAAGGACCCGGCGCGCTTCCTGTTTAATCTTGATCAGAAAGAGCAGAGCATCAAGTCGGTTTCCGAAAGCGCCATGCGCGAGGTTGTCGCCAAAACCCCGATCGAAAAGATTATGACCTCGGAACGGCTTGAAATCGAAATGGAAGTCCGCAGCATCATGCAAAGGGTTCTGGATAATTATGAAGGCGGAATTGAAATCACCCAGATTAAAATGAACACTGTCTCCCCACCGGCACAGGTATCCGAAGCTTTCAATGACGTGCAAAAGGCCGAGGCAGACCGGGACAAAACCATCAATGAGGCCAAGAAATACCAGAACAAGATTGTCCCCCGCGCCCGTGGCGATGCGGAGAAAATAAATCAGGAGGCCGAAGCCTACAGGGCCAAGGCCATTACCATGGCCCAGGGGGAAAGTGCGCGCTTCCTTGCGGTTTATGCCCAATATAAGCTGGCCAAGGATGTTACACGCCGCCGACTCTATCTTGAAACCATGGAAAAAATTCTCGGACAGACCGACAAGGTTATTCTGGAGAAAGGCGGCAACGGGGTTTTGCCCTACCTGCCCCTGCCCGCCATTAAGAAACAGAATTAGGATAGGACAAGATAATGAATAATTTAAAAACACTGGTTATATTGATAATTCTGGGCGCCGCAGTCATTTTACTGGGGGCATCTGTTTTCACCGTTCGGGAAACGGAACAGGCGCTGGTGCTGGAACTCGGCAAATGGAAACAGACCGTAAAAGAGCCGGGATTGCATTTCAAAACACCCTTTTTCGAGAATGTGGTTTATTTTGACAAGCGGATTCTTCTGCTGGATACCCCGGAACTGATCGTCATCACCCGGGACCAGAAACGCATTATCGTCGATGCCTTTACCGAATTCCGGGTTGAGGACCCGCTGAAGGTCTATCAGGCGGTACGTAATGTCAGCGGGGCCGAATCGCGCCTGTCAACCATCCTCAATTCCAACCTGCGTAAGGTATTCGGCCAGCAGTTATTCAAAACCGCCCTGTCCGGGGAACGCAAGACCCTGCGGGCCGCCATATCAAATTCGGTCCGGGACGAGGCCGAGGCCCTTGGCATCAAAGTGGTTGACGTGCGGATCAAACGTACCGACCTGCCGGCAGAAAACAGCAAGCCGATTTTTGACAGTATGATTGCCGAACGCGAGCAGGTTGCCCAGGAAATCCGCGCCCGTGGCAGGGAAATGGCGATCCGTATCAAATCAAAGGCCGAACGCGACCGTACTGTTCTGCTCGCAGAGGCCGAACGCGATGCTCAGAAACTGCGCGGCGAAGGAGACGCCAAGGCGGCAAAGATATTTGCCGATGCCTATAATCAGGATGCCGAATTCTATGCCTTCTATCGCTCTCTGCGGGCCTACAGAACGGCCTTCAAGAATAAAAACACCACCATGGTGCTGTCCCCCGGCGGAGATTTCTTTAAATATTTTCGCGATATGAAGGGAAAAAAGAGCAAATAATGAGGGCTGAGGCTGATTTATGCGATGAAATAGTGGAAAAATACGATCAGAGGCGTATGGGCTTCTCATTTCTGTCACAAAATATGATAAGGATATGGATATAAACGCACCCTGTAGATAAAACAGAGGAAAAATCAGGAATAATTTTTTAATTGGAAGATATCAGGATTTATAATGAGTAATATCAAGAAATTTTTTACCGCAACGGTTATTATCACCTGCTTTGTGGTCACGATCCCCATCGCCGCCTTTGCCAAGGCCGGCCCGGCCAGTTTTGCCGACCTTGCAGAGAAACTGCTGCCCGCCGTGGTCAATGTCAATACGACCCAGACCATCAAGGTTGACCGACGCTCCCTGCCACAATTTCCCGGCATGGAGGAATTTTTCAAACGTTTTGGCCGCGAACCCGGCGGCGACCAGGGTGACGGTGACCATAAACGGGACAAACCCCTGACCCGGCACCGCATGTCGCTTGGCTCCGGGTTTATTATCGACCCCTCCGGTATCATCGTCACCAATAATCATGTGATTGACAAGGCCGACGAAATCATGGTCAAAATGTATGATGGCCGTGAATTCAAGGCGAAGCTTATCGGTACGGACAGCAAGCTTGATGTCGCCGTCCTCAAGATAAAAAGCGACAAGCCACTGCCTTTCGTCAAATTTGGCGATGATGCCAAATCCCGTATCGGTGACTGGGTGCTGGCGATCGGCAATCCCTATGCGCTCGGTGGTACCATCACTGCGGGGATCATTTCCGCCCGCAACCGGGATATCAACTCCGGCCCCTATGATAAATATATCCAGACCGATGCCTCTATCAATCGCGGCAACAGCGGCGGGCCAATGTTCAATATGAAGGGCGAAGTGATTGGCATCAATACCGCCATCTATTCCCCGACCGGCGGCAATATCGGTATCGGCTTTGCCATCCCCTCCAATCAGGCCCGGCATGTCATTGCCCAGCTGCGTAAGTTCGGCCATACAAAACGTGGCCGCATCGGCATAAGCTTTCAGCCTGTGACCGAGGATATCGCCGAAAGTCTCGGCATGAAAGACGGCCATGGCGCACTGGTTTCCTCCGTCGTCAAGGGTGGCCCTGCGGACATGGCCGGCATTCAGGCCGGTGACATAATTATCAAATACCAGGGCAAGGTTATCAAGAAACGCAATGAACTGCCGATCTGGGTCGCCAATACCAAAATCGGGGAAAAAGTTGAGCTGGTCGTCCTGCGTAAGGGGAAAAGAAAGAAATTGACCCTGATCGTCGATGAATTGAAGGAGGACAATACCAGCGCCGCCAATATACCGGATAATACCGGGGACAAAACCCAGAGCCAGGAAGTTCTCGGCATGGCCCTTGAACCGATTACCGACAAAACCCGCGAGGCCCTGAAACTTGAGGATGACATCAAGGGCGTGTTGATCGCCTCTGTTGACCGCGACAGCCCTGCCGGGGAAAGAGGTCTGCGCCGGGGCGATGTTATCCTCAGCATTACCCAGGAACCTGTGACCTCCGTGGATCAGGCCCTGAAGCGTATTGAAGTATTACGCAAAAAAGGCCGGAAAAGCATCCTGCTTAAAATTATCCGTCAGGGTAATACTGCCTTTATCACAGTCAAGTTTGATACGGAAAAATAACGTAATTTCCTGACTGAACAGCCTTCAATCGGGCCGGGTCTGCCATGACCCGGCCCCTTGTATTTTTCTATGACCAATAATATCTGTCTGACAGCAATATTTTAATAATTCTAATTTGCATTATTATAATATTGCTGTATAATCAACTGGTCTTTTCGACTCTTGATAACCGTTATATTAAAAAGGAAAATATTATGACCCGAATACCTGACGTAACTTTCAAAACCCGCGTGCGCAATGATGCCCTTGACGGCCCCAACCCCTTTGAATGGAAGGATGTGACATCCGATGATATTTTCAAGGGCAAGAAGGTTGTCCTGTTCGCCCTGCCCGGTGCCTTCACCCCGACCTGCTCGACATCTCATCTGCCGGGCTATGAAAAGCATTATGACGAGATGAAGGCGCTCGGCGTTGATTCGGTTGTTTGCCTGTCGGTCAATGACGCCTTTGTCATGTATCAGTGGGGCAAGGCCCAGAATGCCAAAAATGTATTTCTTCTGCCGGATGGCAGCGGTGAATTCACCCGCAAGATGGGGATGCTGGTCAACAAGGATAATGTCGGTTTCGGTTTCCGCAGCTGGCGCTATTCGATGGTTGTCGAAGATGGCGAGATTACCAAAATGTTTGTCGAACCCGGTTTCAGCGACAACTGCCCGACCGACCCGTTCGAAGTTTCCGACGCCGACACCATGCTGGCCTACCTGAGAAACTGATTTTTCCCACTTTAATTTAAAAGGGTCATGACAGAGCTGTCATGGCCTTTTTTTACCTGACAAAATCCTGATCTGAATAGCCCTGCAAATACAGAAGAGCCGTAAGATCGGCATGGCGAATCACCATATCGGCAGCTTTTTCCACGGCGGGTTTCGGGTGGAAGGCCACGCCCAGGCCGGCCTCGCGGATCATCGGGATGTCATTGGCCCCGTCACCGATGGCCAGGGTCTCCGCCTTTGATAACCCGCCCTTGTTACGGAATTCGATCAGGCTGTCGATTTTGGTCCGGCTGTCGACGATAGGCGGCAGGACTTTTCCGGTCAGCCTGCCGTCGCTGATTTCGAGTATATTGCCCCGGTTGACCTGAAATCCGGTAAGCGCCGCGACCTTGCCGGTAAAAAAGGTAAAGCCACCGGAGACCAGCACTGTCATCGCCCCCTTGGCATTCATGGTCCGGATTAGCGGCACCGCCCCCGGGGTAAGGGCAAGCCGCTCCCGATACATCTTTTCCAGGGCTGTCGCCTCCAGCCCGGCCAGCAACGCCACCCGGTCCCGAAGCGTCTGTTCAAAATCAACATTGCCCTGCATCGCCGCCTTGGTCATGGCGGATATTTCTTCCTTCAACCCGGCGAAGTCAGCCAGTTCGTCAATACATTCACACTGAATGATGGTCGAATCCATATCGGCGACCAGGAGCTTTTTCACCCGGTTTTGCTGCGGCTGGAACAGGAAATCAAGATTTTTGGCCATAAGCTCCGGGCCAAGTTTTTCCTCTGCTGCTACTATATCTCCGTCAAAAAAAATATCCGCCGCGACCCCTTCGGACAGCCATGATATGGCCGTAACATCCACCATTCGGGCGCCGCAATCCGCAACAATGGCCGCTGTCAATACCGGTTCCGCCGGATTGGAAATGAGTGTCAGAACATTTTTCATCTGTATCGCGCCTGTTTGCTGTCAAAAAGATCATGTTATATATAGACTGGTCTTTTAACGCTACGGGAAAATATATGAAAAAAATAATTCTGCTCGCCGGGCCGACCGCCAGCGGCAAATCCACCACTGCCCTCGGATGGGCGCGGGATTGTGGCGGGGAAATTGTCAATGCCGACAGTATGCAGGTCTACCGTGAGCTGCGTGATCTGACCGCCCGCCCGTCGGACCGGGACGAGGCCAGCTGCCCCCACCATCTCTATGGTATCCTGAAGGGTGACGACCCCTGTTCCGCCGAACGCTGGCGCGACATGGCCCTGACTGTCATCGAGGAAATCTGGCAGCGCGGTGCGGTGCCGATTGTCGTTGGCGGCACCGGACTGTATTTCAGAAGCCTGACCGAGGGGCTGTCTGCGGTGCCGGAAATTGACCAGAATATTCGCCGCAAAGTCCGGGAGGAATTAACTGCCACCGGCCCGCAGGCGGCCCACAAAAGGCTGACGGATCTTGACCCGCTGATGGCGTCCCGGCTCGCCCCCGGCGACAGCCAGCGGATCTGCCGCGCCCTCGAAGTGATCCTGTCCAGCGGAAAGTCCCTCGCCCATTGGCAAAATATCCCCCCCGTAGGCGGTCTTGATGCCCGGGAGGACATTGCCGTGGAACGCAATATCATCATTCCCGACCGTCCAGCGCTCTACGCCCGTTGCGACCGGAGGTTCCGCGAGATGATAGAACAGGGCAAGGCCATAGAGGAAGTTGCCGCCTTGCTTGCCCTGAATTACCCCGCGACATTGCCGGTGATGAAGGCCCTCGGCGTATCACATATCTCCCGCTATCTCGGGCAGGAAATCCCGCTGGAAGAGGCCATCAGCCTCAGTCAGACAGCAACCCGGCAATTTGCCAAACGGCAACTGACCTGGTTCCGTAATCAGTGTATTTCGTGGAATCAGATAAATATGAAATATTAGTATAGATATATAAATTATTTTGTATTATAATTACGTAATTATTATTGACTGAGAAATAATATTATATTATGCTGCGCCGCGTCAGAAAATAATCTATATCTGCGTTTCGGTTGCCACAGCCGTAAAAAACGGATATAAAATTTTGTTCGCGAGGGATTTTTTGCATTTTCTTCGGAACCATGGATAATTGGATTAAGAAAGGTTGGTTATGGCCGACAAAGAGATCAGCGGTGCAGAGATCATCATAAACTCCCTGATTGATCTGGGGGTCGAGGTTATCTTCGGCTATCCCGGCGGGGCTGTATTGCCAATCTATGACGCCCTGTTCAAACAGGACAGGATTCGGCATATTCTGGTCCGCCATGAACAGGCGGCGGTTCATGCGGCAGAGGGTTATGCACGCTCTACCGGCAAGGTCGGGGTTGTTCTGGTCACCAGTGGCCCGGGGGCGACCAATGCGGTGACCGGCCTGACCGATGCCATGCTTGATTCCATTCCGGTAATCTGCCTGACCGGGCAGGTTCCGGTTCATCTGATCGGCAGTGATGCCTTTCAGGAGGCCGACACGGTGGGCATAACCCGCCACTGCACCAAGCATAATTATCTGGTACGCGATGTTGATAAATTATCAGGCACCATCCACGAAGCCTTTTATGTCGCGACCAATGGCCGTCCGGGGCCGGTCGTCGTCGACGTGCCAAAGGATATTCAGATATTCACCAGTGAAAATATCCATAGCGGCACGATCAAACACCGCAGTTATCGTCCGGCGGTCAAGGGTGATATTAATGCCATCCGGGAAGCGGTAAGAATATTGGCCAAGGCGGAAAGACCGGTTTTCTATAGCGGCGGCGGGGTGATAAATTCCGGCCCGGCGGCGGCACAATTGCTCAGGGAAATGGTCCGGCTCACCGGCGCACCAATCACCAGCACCCTGATGGGACTGGGCGCCTATCCGGCAACTGACAAACAGTTTCTCGGCATGCTTGGCATGCACGGCACCTATGAGGCCAACCACGCCATGCATGATTGTGATGTTATGGTCTGTGTCGGGGCGCGTTTTGACGACCGGGTGACCGGACGGCTGGATGCCTTTTCGCCAAAATCAAAGAAAATTCATATTGATATTGACCGTTCATCAATCAACAAGACCGTCCGGGTTGATGTGCCGATTGTCGGCGATGTTGCCCATGTGCTTGAGGATATGCTGAAATTATGGAAGGCGACCACCCTTGAACAGGGGCAGCCTTCCTATGACGACTGGTGGGCCAGAATTGAGCAATGGCGCGCTCGCGACTGCCTGAAATATCATCAGTCCGACGATGAGATCATGCCGCAATATGCCCTTGAACGCCTGCAGGCCCTGACGAAGGACCGGGATGTCTATTTCACCACCGAGGTTGGCCAGCATCAGATGTGGGCGGCCCAGTTCCTGAAATTTGACCAGCCGAACCGCTGGATGACCTCTGGCGGTCTCGGCACGATGGGCTATGGCTTTCCGGCAGCGATCGGCGTTCAGGTCGCCCATCCGGAGGCGCTGGTGATTGATGTCGCGGGCGAGGCCTCCATCCAGATGAATATTCAGGAACTCGGCACCGCCATCCAGTATGGCCTGCCGGTCAAGATTTTCATCCTCAATAATGAATATATGGGCATGGTACGCCAGTGGCAGGAACTTAACCACGGCGGACGCTATTCCCAGTCAATGTCCAGCAATCTGCCGGATTTTGTCGCGCTGGCCCAATCCTACGGCGGTCATGGCATTGTTGTTGACAGACCGGCGGACCTTGACGCCGCCATCACGGAAATGATTGAGCAGGACGGGCTGGTGATCGTCGATTGCCGGGTGGCGAAACTTGCCAATTGTTTCCCGATGGTGCCAAGCGGCGCGGCCCATAACGAAATGATTTTACCGGAAGATGAAGAAATTCTTGAAGCGGAAGGGGGCGCAGCTCTGGTTTAACCGGCGGCGGAGAAAATTATGCACCATACCCATAAAGAAATAGAAATCGCCACGCGCCATACCCTGTCGGTCATTGTTGATAACGAGGCCGGGGTTCTGGCCCGGGTGATCGGTCTGTTTTCTGGCAGGGGCTATAATATTGAACATCTGACGGTGGCCCCGGTTGATCTGCGAGGAACCGAATCCCGCATTACCGTGGTGACAATCGGCACCCCCCATGTTATCGAACAGATCAAGGCACAGCTTGACCGGCTGGTCCCGGTCCACCGGGTCGGCGACCTGACCGAAAGCGGCCCGCATGTCGAACGCGAACTTGCCCTGATCAAGGTGCATTGTACTGATGATCAGCAACAGTCGGCCCTGCGTATTGCCGAAGCCTTCCGCGCCAAAATTGTCGATAGCAGCCATGACAGCTATATCTTTGAAGTGACAGGTAAAACAGACAAGATCAAGGCCTTCATCAAACTGATGGAAAATCTGGGACTGGTCGAAGCGGTGCGGACCGGTGTTGCCGCCCTGACCCGAGGGACAAAGGCATTATAAAAAATTTGCGGGCCATATTGCCCGCGATACAACAGCTATATAAATATTATCAAAGGAGAAGATGAAAATGCGCGTATATTATGATCGCGATGCGGATATTAACCTGATCAAGACCAAGAAAGTCCTGATCATCGGCTATGGCAGTCAGGGGCATGCCCATGCGGCCAACCTGCGCGACAGCGGAGTTGCCGAGATTGCCGTGGCTCTGCGCGAAGGCTCAGGCAGCCGGGCCAAGGCCGAAGAGGCCGGCTTCAAGGTAATGACCGCCGCCGAAGGGGCGGCATGGGCCGATGTCGTCATGGTTCTGGTGCCGGACGAGCTTCAGGCGGAACTTTACCAGAATGATCTTGCCCCCAATTTGAAACAGGGGGCGGCGCTGGCCTTTGCCCACGGGCTGAATATTCATTTCCGGCTGATTGAACCGAGGGCCGACCTTGATGTATTCATGATTGCCCCGAAAGGCCCCGGCCATACGGTGCGCTCGGAATATCTCAAAGGGGCCGGGGTGCCAACCCTGATTGCCGTCCATCAGGATGCCTCCGGCAATGCCCATGATATTGGGCTGTCCTATGCGTCGGCCAATGGCGGCGGTCGGGCCGGAGTGATTGAAACCACCTTCCGCGAAGAATGCGAAACCGATCTGTTCGGCGAACAGGCGGTGCTGTGCGGCGGGGCCTCAGCGCTGGTTCAGTGCGGATTCGAGGTTCTGACCGAGGCCGGTTATGCGCCGGAAATGGCCTATTTCGAATGTCTGCATGAATTGAAGCTGATCGTTGACCTTATGTATGAGGGCGGCATTGCCAACATGCGCTATTCAATCTCAAACACGGCTGAATATGGCGACTATATGTCAGGCCCCCGGGTGATTAATGCACAAACCAAGCAGGCCATGAAACAGATTCTGGCCGATATTCAGGAAGGGCGTTTCGTCAATGACTTTATGCTCGATAACAAGGTCGGGCAGATCAAACTGAAAGCCGCCCGCGCCAGGGGCGCCGCCCATCCGATTGAAAAAGTCGGTGAAAATCTGCGCGCCATGATGCCGTGGCTGAAAGAAAACCAGCTGGTTGATAAAGCCAGAAACTGACGGTAATCTCCTGATCACACCAAAAAACCCGCCGGGCCATGGGGCCTCTGGCGGGTTTCTTTTTCTGGTCACGTTGGAAAATTCAGCTGTTATTTCTCAGCGTACCAAGATGTGCTTGCCTTTGGGTGCACAATGGCTGAATTATACAGCAAAAACACCCGTAAATCAACGGTAGCGACTGCTGCTGTGGTTAGATGGTAGTTTAAAATCATTCCAGACTTTTTTTGACCCGACTCGAAATATTACCGCTATTTCGGTGACAGGATCATAATGATCTGACGGCCTTCCATTTTGGGAGCCTGCTCGATTTTTGCCTTTTCCCGAAAGTCTTCCTGGACCCGGGTCAGGATTTCCAGGCCGAGTTCCTGATGGGCCATTTCCCGCCCGCGAAACCGTAAAGTAACCTTGACCTTGTCGCCACCGTCAAGAAACCTGTCAACCGACCGCATCTTGACATCATAGTCATGCTTTTCAATGCCGGGGCGCAGTTTGATTTCCTTGACCTCGACAGTTTTTTGCTTCTTCTTGGCGAGACTGGCCTTTTTCTGGGCTTCAAAACGATATTTCCCGTAATCGAGAATCTTGCATACCGGTGGTTCGGCATTGGGCGAGATTTCCACCAGATCAAGTCCGGCGTCTTTGGCCATGGACAGCCCGACTTCAACCTTGACTGACCCGTGATTCTCACCCTCACTGTCGATTAATCTGATTTCCTCTGAGACAATATCATTATTTACCCTTAATCCTTTTTTGGACGGGGGGCCTTGTACTGGTCGTCTGGCTATTTAATTTCCTCCTGCGGGCTGCCGGTTTCGGCATATTCCCGCCTTGCTGTTAATGATGGCGTAGATTTACCCTTTATTACTGAAAAACAAAAAAAATGCAATGCTCATTGACCTATCTTTGATCTGGTGCAAGCGATTCTTCCTTCAGTTGCCTGATGGCCTCACTCAAATCAACGGTTTGCTGCTGTTTTGACCCAAGACGGCGGATGGTGACGGTATTTTCCGTCGCCTCGCGCCCGCCCGCGACAAAAATTGCCGGAGTCTTGGCGTGGGAATGTTCGCGGATTTTATAATTTATCTTTTCACTCCGCAGGTCGATTTCCGCCCGAAGCCCCGCAGACTTCAACTGCTGATAAACTTCCCGGACATAATCATCCTGATCAGAGGTGATGCCCGTCACCACAACCTGAATGGGCGCAAGCCACATGGGGAAGCGTCCGGCATATTCCTCAATCAGGATACCGATAAAGCGCTCAAACGAGCCGAGTATGGCCCGGTGTAGCATGACGGGGCGATGCTTGTTATTATCGGCACCGATATAATGGGCATCAAGCCGTTCCGGCAGGATGAAATCAACCTGAAAAGTGCCGCATTGCCAGTCGCGGCCAATGGCATCGGTCAGGACAAATTCAAGTTTCGGGCCGTAAAATGCCCCCTCCCCCGGGTTAAGACTATATTCAAGGCCGGTTTTCTCGATAGCAATCTTCAGCGCCGCCTCCGCCCGGTCCCAGACATCATCGCCGCCGGCGCGGGTCTCGGGCCGGTCAGAGAATTTAACCTTGACATCGTTAAAGCCGAAATCCTTGTATATCTCCAGCAGCATTTCGCAGAAAGTCACACATTCATCACTGATCTGGTCCTCACTACAGAAGATATGGGCGTCATCCTGGGTGAAGGACCGCACCCGCATCAGCCCGTGCAGGGCGCCTGACGGCTCATAACGATGACAGGAACCGAATTCCGCCAGCCTGAGCGGCAGGTCCCGGTAACTGACAATCCCCTGATTGAATACCTGAACATGGCACGGGCAGTTCATCGGTTTCAGGGCAAAGACCCGGTTGTCGGATTCGGTGGTGTACATATGTTCGTGAAATTTGTCGGCATGGCCGGATTTCTCCCACAATATCCGGTCAACCAGCTGCGGGGTATTGATTTCCTGATAGCCGTATTTCTTTTGTTTGCGGCGGATATAGGCCTCAACCTGTTGATAGATTGTCCAGCCATGGGGGTGCCAGAAGGGCATGCCGGCGGCCTCTTCCTGAAAATGG